>QHXA01000327.1:4739-5071 GCA_003222755.1 Acidobacteriota bacterium | reverse complement strand
GTTGGTCGAGCGTCGAAGACCCGCGATCGTAACGGTAGTTGCCATTGTACGTGGCATTGTTAAAAGTCGAATCAATGTTCCAGCTCGCGCCTTGCTCATTCCCATCGTCAATAGCGTGCGACCATGTATATGACAACTTCGCTGTTACACCATGCGACATGCGTTTGTTTAATTGAATCGCGAGGCCGTTGTACCAGGAATTCCCACCGTTCTCGACCTGTAGAACCTTGCTGTATCGCGGATCAACGCGGTTGCCGAAAAGGTATGTTGGCGTCCCAAATGTGCCGGTGTTATTTCCTGCAGCATCCTTGATGGTGTAAGTGACCGGTGGG
>QHXA01000327.1:0-4711 GCA_003222755.1 Acidobacteriota bacterium | reverse complement strand
GACCAGTCCTACCCCGCGGCTCCACAAATAACTTACCGTCAGAGCTAATTCCCGGGTTAATTGCCGCTCGAGTGCAACGGTTCCTTGCTGCGTGTAGGGCGCATAGAAGGTCGAGGCGGCAAACTGAAGACTGACGGTTGAAGTCGGCAAACTGCCGATGCTGGAAAATACCGCCGGGAACACCGGCGATCCGGTCTGAGTGTTGTTGATAGATACGTTCGTCTGGATGGTGTTATTGCCGAGGAAAAGCGTGTCCAGCAAATTCCCGTGGATGCGGGCATAAAAGATGCCGTAACCCGCTCGCCACACCGTCTTGTCGTTCATGGAATAAGAGAGGCTCAGACGCGGCGCAAAATTGTTATTGTCCTGCGGAATCATGCCCGTCTGTGCGTAATTTGCATCGACCTGGGAAGGCTGGGGCAGCCATGCCTTTTCGTAACGTAGGCCCCAATTCAAGGTAGCTTTCGGTCCGATTCGCCACGTGTCCTGAACATAACCGTTTATGTCGGTTGTGCGGAACTCGTGAATGGGATTGCCAAACGCCTGAGTAAACGTGGTGTAGTTTTTAGATCCTGTAATATTTTCTGTGAAGTCTCGGGCGAAATTCGTCAAGCTGGAATAAGCGTAACGTCCGCTCCCATTGAATAATTGGCTCAACCAGTCCTTCGTAGTCTGGAAATCGGCGCCAAATTTCAACGAATGTGCCCCATGCGTCCATGTGTAATTATCGATAAACTGGAACCGGTTCTCACTCGGCTTAGTGCGCGGGTAGGCTTGAGCGGCGCCGATATCTACTGTTTGCGATCCGGAAATCGTAATGGACAGCGGGCCGGTTTCCTTCGGCCAGAGATCGGATGCAGCAGGATCCGATAGACGGTCCTTAAACCATCCAAAGCGAAATTCATTTAGAGCGGTTGGACTGAGCACCCGTGTCCAGGATGCTTTGCCGTAGCGGGTCTCCACGGTGGAATTTCCGTTGTTGCCTAGCGCATTTCCAGCCGTCAACACCGCTTGGGTCTGAATACCATGAGGCGATACCCAATGCATCGCATTCAGATCGAAGCTGAACGTATTTCGGTCATCTCTGATCCAATCGATTTTCCCGAAGCCCATCGCGGAATGTACATACCGTGGAACAAGTATGTTCATCTGCTTCGAAATGAAACTGATGGCTGCAACGCATTGACTCGGCGTCGCGGTGCATGTGGAAGGAATAATCGTGCTGCCGCCAGCGTCCGTGAAGGCGGTATTGATAATACGATTTTGGGCAGGAAAGTTGCGCCGGACGATTTCCGCGTTGAAGAAGTAAAAAAGCTTGTCCTGTTGAATAGGTCCACCGATCGTACCTCCCACTTGATGCCGCCACTCGGGAGCGTTCAGACCGTTCGCATATCGATCTGTGGCGTTCAACGAACGATTTCGGAAAAACCAAAAGCCAGTACCGTGGACGTTGTTCCCACCGCTGCGTGTTACTGTGTTGACTACTCCACCCATAGCGCGGCCAAACTCCGCCGAAAAACCATCTGACAGCACTTGGAATTCTTGTACAGCATCTTGAGAAATCTGCGTCGCGATTCGAGTTCGTCCAGCGTTTTCGTTGTAAAAACTATTGGTGGTGTCGTTACCGTCAGTGAGGAAGGCATTGCCGGCCGCTGTGCCCCGGAAACTGACTAAACCGAAAGTGCCATCCGGCACCACAGCCGGAGTGAGCAGTACGAAGGAGTCGACGCGCCGGCCATTGATGGGAAGATTGTCAATTTGCTGCTGTGTGACTACTTCAGAAACGCCACTCTTCGTGCTGTCAATGATAGGAGCCTCTGCACTCACAACGACTTCTGCAGTCGCTCCTGCGACTTCCAGAACGACTTTGAAATCGACGGTCTGGCCGACCTGAATTTCAAAGTCCTTCGCCTCCCATGTCTTGAACCCTGCTAAGCTGACCGTCAACGTGTAACCCGACGAAGGCACCAACGCGGGTGCCGCAAAAAGACCAGCTTCCGTGGTGATCATTGTGCGCTTGATACCTTTCGCATCATTCGTCACGGCAATCATGGCGCCTGGTATGATTGCGCCACTTGCGTCTCTTACCGTGCCCGAGATAGCTCCCAACCCCGCCACCGCTTGTCCGTACGCACCGACGGAAACGGCCAGAAGGCATAACAACAATGCTGCCGAGCGTTTCATAGATTCCCCCCGTTACAAAAAAATCGTTTTAACCAGCCAACACAACGGCTCAACATAATACAGTCACATATCCGCTGAAAATGTAAATTGCTGATGAAAATGGAACGCGACAGGTTTAATGAATGTTCTCTTCAAGCCGAATGAGGTCCTCGTAAGTTTCCCGTTTGCGAATCAACTGATAGGTTTCTCCGCTCACGAGAACTTCGGCGGCCCGCGGGCGTGAATTGTAGTTCGATGCAAGGCTGAACCCATATGCGCCGGCGCTCATAACAGCCAGCAACTCTCCGGGCTCGAGCACGGCCACGTCCCGCTCTTTTGCGATAAAGTCGGCAGACTCGCAGACGGGACCAACCACATCGACTGTCTCTTTTTCGCTTTGCGCGCGCGCAGGCCATAGCTGATGGTGCGATCCGTACAGTGCCGGCCGGATCAGGTCGTTCATACCCGCGTCGATGACCACGAATTTCTTTGTGCCCTGATTCTTCTTCAAAAGAACACGGGCCAATAGGATCCCGGCGTTGCCAACGATAACACGAACAGGTTCGAGAACGATCGTCAGACCCAGATCCTTTGTTGTCGCAGCAACAGCCGCCCCATAAGCTGCGGGTGATGGAGGTTCTTCTGTCGTATACGAAATCCCCAGGCCACCGCCGAAATCCAGGTATTTCAAAGGAACTCCGTCACGTTTAAGTTCCAAAATAAATTCGCGAAGACTGGCGAGAGCCTGCTCGAATGGCGCGAGTTGGGTTATTTGAGATCCGATGTGGCACTGCACCCCGACCACATCGATATTTGGAAGTTGTCTCGCGCTTCGATAAAGTTCTTTTGCATCGGACAAACTAACGCCGAATTTGTGTTTTTGCATTCCAGTCGAAATGTATGGATGCGTGTGTGGATCGACATCAGGATTTGCGCGAATCGATACGCGCGCATGGCCGTTATTATCGCCAGCGATCCTGTTGATCAACTCGAGTTCTGGCGGTGACTCCACGTTGAAAAATAGGATGCCCGCATCCAGAGCGTAGCGGATCTCCTGCGCAGTTTTGCCGACGCCGGCAAAGATGACTTTGTCCGCTGCGGCGCCGGCTCGCAAGACGCGAAACAACTCACCACCGGAAACAATGTCGAAGCCCGTGCCCCAGTCTGCAAACCGCCGCAGAATGTTGATATTCGAATTTGCCTTGACTGCGTAGCAGATCAGGTGGGGTACGGACTGGAAGGCTTCGTCGAATACGCGGACATGCCGCTGCAGCGTGCGCTCGCTGTAGATGTAAACAGGGGTGCCGATTTCATCGGCTATTTTGCGGAGCGGAATTCCTTCACAGTGAAGCTGACCGTCCCGGTACTCGAAATAGTGCACATCAGGAATTATACAAACTCGCGCCTACTGCTTTGCTCGAGAATCGAGCAGTGCCTTGCGTTGGGCAGGCGTGAGGACTTTCACGATCTTCGCCATGGTCGCTTTTTCCAGCTCGGCGAGTTTCGCCGCGTCGGGGGGGCCTTGAGCTTGACGCTGCAACTGGATCCGCTGCTGCGCGTCTTCATTGTAGAAACCTTGAATCTGCGGTTCCTGCTCGGGGGTGAGGGGCGCTCCAGCTTCTTCCATCGTCAATTTCAAAGCCGGAAATCCGCCGGCCTTCTTGGTTTCCTCGTTTAGATATTTCTTGAACGCGACCTGCTGATCGGGTTTCAGAGCAGCTGTGATTTTGCCCATGAGATCATCGTTGATTTTTTTAAGCTCCTGAGCGGCGGGACCGTTTGCCAGTGCAGCGATGCTTCCACCGGCAGCAGCGCCTCCACGCCCGCCACCGTCACGGCGCTCACCGCCGCCGCGGCCGGCAAAGCCCCCCTGACCTCCTCGTCCGCCACGCTGCGCGGCGACACGGTCACTGAGATCACGAATTTGCTGCAGCGCTGCTTCGACGACCGGCCTGAGTGTCCTTTCTTGATCGTTGCTCAGCGCGACATTGGCCTTTGTCTTCAAAAAAGTTTTCACCTGGTCCATCGGATTGACGGTATCGACCCTCGTAAATACCTGGTCACCGCCGCCACCGGCAAACGCTGGACCGCCAGCCTCATCTTGCGCGAACACAGGAGTGGCAGTCACAAAAGCCACGAGAACCCAAAACAGTCGTTTCATCATTTCAACTCCATTTTGATCTTACTAGAAGTTGAACCGGATGCCCGCCTCGATTTGCCGTGGGTTGCGCGCGTTATTGGCCCTGCCAAAAAACGAGGATGTCATCGTGCCAATGAAGTTGTTGTATTGCACGTTGTTTAAAAGGTTTTGCACGTTCACGCGGATTGTCATTGTCGGACCGTTGTTCTGCTGATTAAATCCGCCGTTATTGCCCCGATTGCCGCCATTGCCACGATTGCCACGCTGGCCACCGTAATCACCACCGCGCTGGCCGCCGACATCGCCGCCACCACGCTGGCCACCAAAATCGCCGCCACCGCCACCGGGGAAACCACCACCACCGCGTTGCGGCTCCACGAAATTGTTCACGGCATTGGGGCTGCTGTT
>QHXA01000180.1:6119-6581 GCA_003222755.1 Acidobacteriota bacterium | reverse complement strand
GCGTATCTTACCCGCACGCCGGTCACGCGACCTTCCTTCAAGAGGAGGCCCTCCGTCGCCGCATTGAGGTGCACTTCGTAGCGCGTGAGAAAGCCGTTGAGAAGAGGAGCTAAGCCGTGCTTGAACTGCTCGTAGGTGTCGAGGAGCATTCGAACATTCGAAGCAATGTTTCCCATGTAGACTTCGTCCGGTTCGGCTCCGTTCATGCGAACGCTCATCGGACGGATAATCCGTCGGCAGAACTCCGGTGAGAAATATCGATTTAGCGGAAGGTTGTCGTATCGGCGCGCAAGCGTGCGGGAGTACTGCGACCCCAGGTATCCGTTTGCTTCGTTCGATTTGATGCGCCAGAGAATCTCTCCGAAGCGAATGATATCTTTCGCCGAAACACCGCGAGCAAGGTCGAGCATGCTTTTCCAGCGGGCGCTAGCGTCAAACGTTTTGATTTTGCCGTTGAGTACT
>QHXA01000180.1:5555-6053 GCA_003222755.1 Acidobacteriota bacterium | reverse complement strand
ACAGCTTGTACTGTCTTCCGATGTTCTTGCCGCCGCAATCTAGCGAACGGCCTCCAAGCTCTACAGTGCCCATGCGACCGCCGATCGTACTTTCTCGCTCGACGATTTCTGAATCCATGCCGAGCTGTTTCAGAAAGAAGGCGGCGGCCAGTCCCGAAGCACCTCCGCCTACGATGATCCATCGATCCATTTGCGACATAAACCTACCCTGTTGTGACTTTCAGACTGGGAAGGCAACACTCATCGTTGCCGTGCCCGACACGACATTCTGCTGGGAAATAGATATGTGGACAGTGGTCGGCAGCACACTGCAGCTATTTTTCTCAGCTGTATCCAAATGCGCGGTAAGCGTGATGGGAAGGTCGCGTTCCACAAACTGCACAAAGTTTACGTCGTACGCCCATATGCCTAATTTTCTTGCAGGCACAGAGGTAGTCTTTGCGAATGCGGCCATCGCCAGTTGGGCGCAACCTTCTAACAGCAGCATTCCGGGAACAT
>QHXA01000180.1:4662-5506 GCA_003222755.1 Acidobacteriota bacterium | reverse complement strand
TCAGCAGGATTGCCGGTGTATTCCGGCACGGAGATGACCACGTTATCGCGAAGCTCGCGTCCTAGTGGGTCCATTCGACTATCGCTTCGTGGAATCTCATTCGAAACGAGCGCATTGCGCCCGGACATCCTCCGAAGCCGTTGGAACAATGCCGCGGGCTGTACGCTCCAAGCGCCCGTGCCGTGGAACACCTGCTCGTTGCCGATCGACATGAACTGTTCCGCCACAACTCGGGCGACTGCATTGTTTCTGCGCCTTTCCGTTTCCTGTATCCGTACCTCGACGACGACTGAATCCGGACGCGATTGAATCGCGAGTCTCCACGCGGCCTCCGTTACTGCAACTTTCGATTGCTCGAAGATGAAGACGTCTTGCTTACTGACACCCAAGAACGTGTGAGACACGGCGAGACTTGCCTGCCGCCCCAACTCCGTGTAGAACATGATGTCCTTCTGTGGTGTCCTGTCGGCATCGTTAAAAAATCGGTGTGCAGTCGGTACGCGGCCGGCGCATATGAATCGGTCATCTCCACCAGACCTGACTTCAGTCAACAGCACATTTTCGATTGAACGTTTATGAACCAGAGAGCGGGGTACTGTCTGTTCAACACTAAGATGAACCGTCTCAATCAACGCATCCTCAATTAATGTTGGCATTGGTTTTTCCTCCGGATGTCTTACGCTGACTGTTTGCAATCGACCGAAACGTTTCGATGCCTGCTAGATGCAACAAAGCCTCCACAATCGCAGCAAGAACCCAAAGCTCATAAGAGCGCGGTGGACATGGGGAAAACGCTGAAGAGTAAATTTTGTAAACGAGGAAAGCCCTATCAGTTTTGCGGGAA
>QHXA01000180.1:0-4638 GCA_003222755.1 Acidobacteriota bacterium | reverse complement strand
GACAGAACATGAGTGCGGAAACGATCGCGAAGCGCTATAAGAACGTGTAGCTGCCGCGTTAGGCGTACCAAGTATTCATGGATCGCAGCAAAAAAGACTCGTCGCAACAGGCACGCGGGTATAGTATGTGGCGCAATTCGGGAGGATCAACTATGCGCCGGATTCCACTCATTGCGGCAGCTTTGAGTCTGCTTATTTCGGGGCCTTGCTTTGCTCAGGAATGGATCGAGTATGCCAGTCAGAAAGATTTCTTCACGGTAAATTTTCCGAGTGAACCTAAGGTGGAGGACATCACCTACACCACGGAATACCGCATCACTTTACCGGGGCGCGTCTATAGCGCCACGGATGGCCCGAACCGCTATACCGTCACTGTGGTCGACTACACTGGTGCCGAAAAAATACACGCCGAGCGAAACAAGCAGTGCAAGGCTACCGACGCGTATCCGGATATATGCGGCGACCGCTCAAGAGGTGACTTGCGAGGAGCGATCGTGTGGGCGACGTTTGACTTGCGTCAACGGGACGCCAAAGTTACGTTCTACGCGGGGTATAACGCGGACTTAGTTGAAGGACATCAGTTGCAACTCACGAACGCTGATGGAAGCCGCACTTTCGCAGCGATCCATATGCACGAAAACCGTCTTTATATCTTTGAGGGAACTGTGCCCAAGGGCGCACCACAACCGGCGCTGTTCCAGCAATCTCTGGGATTCATCGACAAGGAAGGAAAAAGAATTCGCTATACGACGACATACTCCAATGCATACCCGGCTCCGCCACGTTTGCCGAGATGACGGTTGAACTGGGTCTGTGTTGATCGTGAAATCTTTCTTGTATTAGCTTGCTCGGGAGGGGAAGCATGCGGTTCAAATTAGGTCTGGGGCTTGGTCTTGCGCTGATTTTTGCGCTTGCTGTCAGTTTTCCGGCGTGGGCGCATCATTCTCACGGCAACTACAACACCGATACATTTATCGATCTCGAAGGTGTGGTCAAGGAAGTGCACTTGGTTGTCCCGCATTCCTGGGTCTACCTGGAAATCAAAGACGCAAAGGGCGAGCCACAGATGTGGGCCCTTGAAGCCACAGGTCGCGTTGGGCTCGAAAGGATTGGAGTTACACGCGAGTACGTCAAACCGGGCGACACGGTCAAAGCGCGGTGCCATTTGCTCAGAGACGGCACCAATGGTTGCCTCCTTGGGTTCCTGAAAGCGAAGGATGGAACCATCAAAGATTGGGACGGCAATAACGCCAAGCTACCCACTGACTTTTGACGATTCATAGCAAATTCACATGACCGAATGCTGCTATCGTCAATTCCTTTGACAAGGCCGGCGCGCCGTCCTACTGTAGTCGAACGCCCAAACCAGTTTGAGGAAACCATAGGAAATTTGGCGAGGAGGAGCGTTTATGCGCGTCGCGTTTTTGCTACTGTTTGTAGCTGCGTTGCTGACCCAAAACCCGGCCACTGTTTCGCTGCGGGCCCAAGAAGCGCGGTCTCCAGCGGCCTCGCCTCTGGATTTCGAGTTCTTCAGGACCAAAGTACAGCCCATCCTCGTGGCCAAGCGTGATGGCCACACCCGCTGTGTCTCCTGCCATAGTAAGGGTACGCCCATGCGCTTGCAGGAGCTGTCGCCTGGGGCCATGACCTGGAACGAGGAGCAGTCCCGCAGGAATTTCCAGGTTGTGATGTTGCGGGTCGTTCCCCGCAACCTTACTCAGAGTAAGCTGTTGGTCCACCCGCTTCTGGCCGAGGGGGGTGGCGATTTTTACCACAGTGGAGGTAAACACTGGAATTCTTTTCTCGATCCGGAATGGCAGATAATCGCCAACTGGGTATGCGGCCGGAAAGCAAACGAGAAGCTCGTCATGTTGACCGGTGAGTGCGGAGAAGAGTGAGTTGCGGGACGGGTAACGACCGCGACATTAACGCCGCCCGCTGTACGCAAGATAAACTTAACTTGTTTTTTGCGAGGAGCTGACTATGACAAATATTCACGTGGTTCAACGCAGTCTGACGCCTCTGGCGATCCTTTTATTCGCGCTGCCGTTGGCGGCCCAAAACCAGGTTCGGATCCTCCAGAGCAATGCTGCTGGGGACAGGGTCCACATTATTGATCCTGTCACGAACAAGGTCGTGGGAGAGATTCCTGGGATCGAGGCGGCCCACGGGATCACTGCGTCCCCCGACGCTAGCCGGATCTACGTCAGTAATGAAGCTGACGACACGCTGGATGTGGCCGACGCAACGACTCTAAAAGTAATCAAGAAGATCCCTCTCTCGGGCCGGCCCAACAATATCGCAATCAGTCCTGATGGGCGGCGAGTTTATGTGGGGATCCGGCAGGCGGTCGGGAACAACCCGGGCGTCGCGGATGTCATCGACACTGCGTCCCTCTCCAAAGTTAAGAGCATCCGGACGGAAGGGCCGGTGCACAACATCTATGTCACTCCGGACGGCAAGAACGTCGTCGCCGGCGACGCCACCGATAATGGGTATGTGAGCGTCCTCGATACGCAGACTGACGCGCCCGCCTGGTCAGTAAAGCTGGACCATAGCATCCGTCCGATGGCGATCTCGAAGAATCCCGATGGCTCGACCCGTTCGCTGTTCGTCCAGATCGGCAACTTTAACGGGTTTGTGGTTGTGGATTTTAAAACGCGCAAGGAAGTCGCTCGGATCGAACTCCCTAAGCTGGCTCCTGGGAGAATTCCGCTCATCACAGGCTCAGCTGAATCTCACGGCCTGGCCGTCACCGCGGATCAAAAGACTCTTATGGTCTGCAGCCGCCTGAACAACGCTCTCTACTCGTACTCACTTCCTGATTTGAAGATATTAGGGACAGCCAATCTTAGCGGGAGGGGCGCCGCCTGGATTACGCTCACACCTGACGGTAAGAGGGCCTATGTGGCCGATCCCGTGGGGAACAGCACGTTGGTGGTCGATATCCCGACGATGAAAGAAGTGGCCAAAATTCCGGTCGGGCAGGTGCCGAAGCGCAACCACACGATGGTGATCCCCGCAAGGGCTTCCAACAACTGAAAGGCATAACTTGTCAAATGTGAGATGGCTGTTGTGCAATGTTGAATGTACTTGTCAAGTGACTAGATGGCCGGTTTGACCAGACAAATTTAGGTCATTGGGCTTTCTGGCAAGTACATTCGACATCGCACAACAGCCATCTCACATTTGACAAGTCACGCCATTTGGGCAATTCATTCACACCGGGATAGACACGGCGCCATAAGTGTCAGTGAGCGCCAGTGATCCGTTGCCCGCCAACCCACACGGAATGAATCTGTCTCGTGTTGCGAATGTCGTCCAGCGGATTCGCATTCAACACGAGCAGGTCGGCCCATTTGCCGGGCTCGATCGTGCCGATCTTTGGATCGACCTTCGTGACGCGCGCCGCGCCGCCAGTCGCCGCCACGATCACCTGCATCGGCGACATGCCGGCCTTGGCCATCATCTCCATCTCAACGTGCTCGAAGTAGCCTTGCCACCGGCCAGGATTGCCCTCCGCGCCACTATCAGTGCCCATTGCGATCGGAATGCCCGCGTCTGAGAGAATTTTCAGATTGTGGGTCGCCTGATGCAGCGCCTGCTTGATGGACTGAGCCTGCTTGTCGTTGCGGATTTTTTGCTGACTCGCCGGGTTGCTGAGCGGGTCCACCTCTTCACGATAAAGAGCGATGCCCTTGCGGAAGAACGGCTCGTCGAAGAATGCCGGTCTTGTCTCGTACACAAACACCGACAGATCCCGCGTCAATGTCGGGATATAGCCGATGTTCCTGCGCTTGAGCTCCGCAGCGAATGCGGAGTCGATATCCTGGTCGCGAATGCTGTGCGCCAGAACGTCGGTGCCTTTTTCAACTGCGCCTTTTGCATCCTTTAAATAGAAGATGTGCACGAATGTCGGCAGGCCCTTCTTTTTCGCTTCGTCTACCAGAGCGCCGTAGATGTCCGGCGTCATGTCATTCGGATTCCCGTTGATATGGTACTTGATGACATCGACCTTCAGGTCCGCCAGGCGGTCAACGCTTTTCCGGGCTTCCTCGGGCGTCTTGCCAATCGCGTTCACGCCACCCGTATAAAGTCGCGCCCGATCGAGCATGACATGCGTTTGTTCATCACGCAGCTTGAGGGCTTCGAGTTCGTCAGCCGGTCTTGACCCGAGGTTTACGGCACTTGTGACACCGTACAACGCATAGGTTTTAAGCCGCCGAATCAAGTCGTCGCGAACGAGTAGCGTGGCTCCTTGCTGGACATTCAAGTGCGCGTGAGAGTTGATCAGCCCCGGGATAATCGTCTTGCCGGACAGATCGACGCGCGTGGCGCCGGGCGGGATCTTGACCGCGGCCGGTGCACCGACCGCTTCGATGATGCCCTTGCTCAGGATGATCGTTCCCTGCTGGAGCGGCGTGCGTCCAGTGCCGTCGATAATGCGCGCGCCGGTGAGAGCGATGACACCGGAACCGGTTGGCGCCTGGGCCAGCGAAGGCTGAAACGTGAACGACACTAGCATCCTCAGTACGGCGAACGCGATGGCCGGGAGGAATATTGAATTACGAGTCATGGGAGACCTCCCGCTTTTCAGTTCGACTTGTTGTTCGCGATTTTCGCAAAATCGGACCAGGG
>QHXA01000919.1:1636-2024 GCA_003222755.1 Acidobacteriota bacterium | reverse complement strand
GTCTTTGGCTCGGCCCGTTATGCGAAAGTAGCCGTCCGCGCGCATTGTCGCCAGATCGCCGGTATGTAACCAGCCTTCGGCATCCACCGCGCGCGCTGTCGCCTCGGGGTCCTGGTCGTAGCCTTTCATGACCAGATATCCTCGAGTACAGAGCTCGCCTTGTTGGCCGATCGGCACAGTTTCTCCGGTGGCGGTGGAGACGATCTTCACTTCGGTGTTTGGGCAAGCCTGTCCGACTGTCGAGACTCGCCGCTCGAGGCTGTCATCGACACTCGACATCGTAATCACCGGTGAAGTTTCTGTTTGGCCATACACGATCGTCATTTCTGGACAATGCATCTCGTGGACAACCCGCTTCATGACCTCAATAGGGCATGGCGCTCCCGCC
>QHXA01000919.1:780-1603 GCA_003222755.1 Acidobacteriota bacterium | reverse complement strand
AGAGAAGCTGAAACGCGGAAACTCCGGATCTTCCAGTTCTGCGATGAACATCGTCGGCACACCGTAGATCACCGTCGCGCGTTCTTGCTCGATCCCTTGCATGGTTGCCAACGCGTCGAAAACGGGCGCCGGCAGAATCAATGCTGCTCCGGTCACCACAGAAATGAGTGTGCCGCCAACACATCCGAAGCAGTGATACAGCGGCACCGGCGCGCAGATCTTGTCTTGTTCGGTGATCTTCAATCCCGAAGCAATGATCAACGCGTTGTTCACCACGTTGCGGTGCGTGAGCAGCACACCTTTGGGCGAGCCGGTCGTGCCCGACGTGTATTGAATGTTGGTGACATCATTCGCAGTGACATTTGTCTCCGGAACCTCAATGCCTCGTGCAAGCATTCGGGCCCAGTCGCCGGTCCCGAAGTAGACGACGTGTTCCAGAGGCAGTATCTGACCAGTTGTAGCCTCGTCTAAAATCGCGCGGTAATCCGACTTCTGATCTCTCCCCCACAGAAACAGAGCTTTCATCCCAGACTTGCGGAGCACAAAAGACAACTCGTACGCACGATATGCCGGATTCACATTAACCAGCACTGCTCCGATTCGGGCGCAAGCGAGGTGCAGAAGTACCCATTCGGTACAGTTGGTCGCCCAAATACCGACGCGGTCGCCCGCACGCAAACCTAGGCCCGCCAGACCCTGCGCTATGCGTTCCACCTCTGAAGACAGCTGCACCCAAGTTAGCCGTTGATTCTGGTGACGAACGATGAGCGCGTCGCGGTCACCGGCTCGGTTGACCGTGCGTTGGAGAGCTTCCGCAATCGTA
>QHXA01000919.1:0-768 GCA_003222755.1 Acidobacteriota bacterium | reverse complement strand
ACCAGCGGCGCATCGGGCCCCTGCGTATAACTCGACATGATGAATACCTCTCGTTCACTGCACGTTTACAGAAGCCGAAACGCGTGCAAACGTTCCGCTCCGATCAGCAATATCTTGATGCGCTCGCACACCCGTAACGCTCCAGGTTCCTTTTTCAGTGCTGCTCGGCACGGTGTGCCTTGCTGACGTTCCCTGCTGGCAGTTCGCGGCGATTTCGTCCACCTGCGAACCCGGGCGCCGGAAACGAACATCAAAGTAAGTTGTGCTGCCGATGTTGGCGCCCGTAAACATAGCGGTGAATGAGCCACCCGCAAGGATTGTGGCTGTATCGAACGTTACAGTGGGGCCCCGCGTTGTGTCATACAGGTTCAAATCGTTCGGATCGACCCGATTGGAAGCGAAAAACAGCGTCGTTCCATCCCAGGAAAGCGAAGGCCGCTGTTCGGTAGCGGTCGTATTGATGGTCGCGCCCAGATTTTCCGGTGCGGCCCAAGGGGCGTCGGTGTTCGAACGTCTGGACACCCAGAGATCGAAGCCTCCAAACCCACCGCTCCGATTGGACGACTGATATAGTTCCAAGCCATCCTTGCGCGAAACCGTAGGGAACTGGTCATCACCAGCGCTACTGAGTTCCGGAACGAGCGCAGCCGGTAACAATGTTCCATCGGCCGCAGTTGTTGTTGTGTAGATATCGTAACCCCCGACACCGTCGGGACGATTGGAAGTGAAGAACAGCGTGAGGATATCCGTGCCTTCCTTCTCAAATCC
>QHXA01000179.1:4277-8000 GCA_003222755.1 Acidobacteriota bacterium | reverse complement strand
TTCTTTACAATTTCCCAGAATTCAGGCTTGTAAATGGGTCTGTTGGAGCCCACCCGGCGGAGCAGAGAAGCCGCACGTTCAGACTGCTCGTTATTCAGTGGACGATCTGTATTCCGGGGGAAAGTCGCGATGAGCGCACCACCGTGAAGGTCGCGCGTCAAGTTTTCACTTTCAATCGACAGACCGTTGTTGGCGATTTGATTTGGAACCCCGAGCAAATTATCGCCGAGGCCATTCCATACACCGGTCAAGTCCGGATGGCCGTCCGGAGTCCGCGGCGTGACGCCAGCGGGCTTCGGTGGAGCATTGTTGTTACGCTTTATTTGCGAAAACTCCTGGGCAAGAAGCGCCGCTGGAAAGAGCCACAGTGCGGCAGCCGCCGCAATGATTCTGCCAGACGCAAATAACTGCATACTCACCTTCCTGTTTGTTCAACATTACCGGCGGCATCAGCGCTGAACTTATAGACGCGGCCGTCTGCGATCTTCAATTCCTGGAGAAGCCCGCTGTTCGAACCATCCCTGGCGGGGAGCGCCCTGATTGTGACTTCGTCCCCGGCTTTCAAGCCACCCCGGTCAGCCCTGCTCAGCCCGGCTTTGCGGAGAGTGCCCGCCGCTCCCATCTCGAAAGCCCACTTTTGTACTTTGCCGTCGGCGCCTTTTACGTTCACAGTCAGGTACGAATGTGGATTGATCCACTCGATCTTCGCCACAGTTCCGCTGATGCTAACTGTTTTGTGAATGTCGAACTGAGACTGGACCGAATGGTGCGCCCATACAGGTCCGGCCAAAGCCAGACCGCAAAGCAAAGCAGTGACTAGAGCACGGCTGATTCGGAAACGCGTCATGTTGCCTCCCGGGTTTGCGCCAGAATAGTTCCAGCGATAGGCCAGCGTCAACTTCTGTGGGTTTCGAGTTTCTTGACAACCCGTGTTGCGGATGATATCCCGCTAGTCAAATTTCTTCTCTCAAAAACAGGCTCGGGCATTCGCCATAAGAAAAAAGGAGGCGTCGTGCTGAGAGACTTCTGCAACAGGAAGAGTGGTGCGAGGCTGCTTCTGTGCGTTGGCCTATCAATTATTTTGGTTCCGTCGCTCATGGCCCAAACTGCGGGTACGGGAGCATTGACAGGCAGGGTTACTGATTCCTCGGGTGCTGTCGTGCCGGGAGCTATGGTCACCGCAACGAGTTTGGATACCGGCCAGAGCCGCACGGCAACGACAAGTGAGGACGGAACCTATAAGCTGAGCTTACTCCCGCCTGGCAATTACAGAGTACGGTTTGAGATTGCGGGGTTCAAGGTCGTGGAAGTTCCTTCCGCCAAGGTGAACGTGACGGAAACGGCGGTATTGGATCGCGCCTTGGAGGTCGGTGTTCAATCCGACGCCGTTCGGGTTGAGGCCGAAATAGAAACGATTCAGACGGCAAGTTCGGCGCTCGGTACGGTGGCTACCGCCGCGACCGTGACGGAACTTCCACTCAGTACCCGCAACTACACGAATCTTTTGGCAATGTCTACGGGTGCGAATGCCTCCGTACAGGACGCCAGCCTGATCGGCAAAGGCACAACTCTCATTGCGGTGAATGGCGGGGGCACCGCCCAAAACACTTTCCTTCAGGATGGGGTCGTCATCAACAATTGGTTTAGCTTTAACACAGGTGTGGAAGGAGTATCGGTCGGCGGTTTTGCGATTCCCAACCCGGATGCCATCGCCGAATTCAAGATTCAAACCTCGAGCTACGATGCCGGCTACGGCCGCAATCCGGGTGCGAACGTGAATGTGGTTACCAAATCCGGAACGAACACGTTCCACGGTTCGGCGTTTGAGTTCTTCCGCAACACTGTTTTGAATGCGAACAATTGGTTCAGGAACTATCAGGGACTTCCAAAGCCGGTCTTGAACTCGAATCAGTATGGCGGTGCGTTCGGTGGACCAATCAAGAAAGACAGGCTGTTCTTCTTCGGGTCATATCAGGAGACCGGCCAGAAAAATGGACTTACAGGGTATGGTGCCGCCAGCGCTACTGCGCCTCCGATTCCAACGGGTAATCGAGGCAAGTGCCCGCCAGGCTGGACGACATTGTCCCAGTGTGATTCCGCCGGACAAGCTTTCGTACCCGCATTGGCGGCCGCCATCAGTCCGCAAGCGCCGTGCAATCGAACGGGAAACCTGAACAACACCACTTCCAACGGTGGCATACAAGTTCAATGTCCGAACGGCACGGTGACTGATCCATTGTTTAACATCAATCCGGTGGCGATCAGTCTTCTTCAACTCCAATTCGCTGACGGCCGTTATTTGGTTCCTAGTTCCGGCTTCGATCCTAGCGGTCCAAATGCAGGGTACGCGCTTCAGAACTATTCGATACCAGCCATTTTTAAGGATCATAACGGCATGGGCAATTTCGATTATCTAATCAACGCCAAACACACTTTGGCGGGCCGTTATCAGTATGAACGGGATCCACTCAAGGCTCCCTTTCCGGTTCAGAATGCCCTTCAGCAGGGCAATTTCGTTCCTGGAAATCCGATCATCACGATCAAATCGAACCATTCGGCCCTTCTGAGACTCACGTCGATTCTGTCGTCCAACTTTGTGAACGAAGTCCACGCCGCCTATCAGCGCTATCCCATAACGAACGACATCCTCACTCCATTCAAAAATTCGCAGGTGGGTATCACCAATTTGCGATCTGGGACCGATTACCTCTCGGGTATAACGATCGGCTCTAGTTCGGGCGCCGGGATTTCTGGAGGGATGTCGATGGGTGGGCAATATCAGTACGGCGGAACCGTGATCACCAATCAATACCAGTTCGGTGAGCAGGTTTCATGGACTCACGGCAAGCATACCCTCCGGAGTGGCTTCGAATTCGTACGTGTGCAAGACACGCCCAATAACTATGGTAGTCCCGTAGGCAACCCGACATTCTCGAGATGGGCGGACTTATTTATAGGCCGGGCTGGCTGTGCAGCGTTTGCGGGTACGGGAACATGTAGTGCTACCAATCCCGGCAACACGAATGGTGCGACAGGGAGCAGCATTACTGGCGGAGTCGGCGGCACCATCACCACGGGCACGTCGATACCCTATGGATGGCGGATCACCGATCTCGATGCTTTTGTTCAGGACGATTTCAAGCTCAATTCACGATTGACATTGAACCTGGGACTCCGATGGGAATATGACGGATGGGCCACCGAGAAGAATGGATACTTCTCGAACATTTGGCCAAGCCTGATCAACACTGTGCCCAATCCCGGATCGGGA
The DNA here is from genome assembly GCA_003222755.1 of Acidobacteriota bacterium. GTDB lineage: Bacteria > Acidobacteriota > Terriglobia > 20CM-2-55-15 > 20CM-2-55-15 > 20CM-2-55-15. The sequence continues at coordinate 4,729 of QHXA01000179.1, read as the reverse complement.
TGCGTCATTAATGGAGTATCGATTGGAGCAGGAGCCGCCGGAACGGGATGCAGTCTGGCGGGATTTGTTGTCCCAGCCAATTACAAGGGTTCACTCCCGGACGGCATTTATCGGAACACTATAAATCATGTCGTTCGGCACCATGCGCCTTGGAACGACTTTGCTCCGCGAGTTGGATTTGCCTGGCAGCCGAGAGCGAACAGCCGGTGGGTCCTGCGAGGAGGCGGCGGTTTCTTTTATGAAATGATTCCTGGGAATAATACGGGCAATAACGGCACGCCCCTTACTGGCTCTCCTGTCATCACGGGGCTGACGACGGCGAGTCTCGCGAATCCCTGGCAAACCGCGCCGGTTATTCCGGGACCTGCAGGTAGCTACGGTTTCACTCCTAGATGGATCAACTTAACCACCGGGGCAAATTCCGGCATCGCACAACAGCCGGTCGCGGAGAA
>QHXA01000179.1:0-4261 GCA_003222755.1 Acidobacteriota bacterium | reverse complement strand
ACCTTGAACACGCAATATGAATTTTCGCCGAGTTGGATGCTCGAAGTTGGTTATGTGGGATCGCACGGTATCCATCAAACAGCTCAGTCCCGTGCGGGCCAGATGGGACAGGCCTCTAATGTCAATTTCAACATCGCGCCTCTGGCAGGCCCCGGCTGTGTGAGCTGCTCCATCACGGGAGTGACTACCAGTACGCCAGCGAATGCAGCGCTTCGCGTGCCTTACTTGGGGCTGGTTCCGACCGCTTTGCGGCTGGCGAATGATGATCTATACAAATTTAACAGCCTGCAGTCGTCGGTTCGAAAGCAGATGTCGCATGGATTGCAGCTCCAGGGTTCCTACACTTGGAGTCGCGCTTTCATCACCGCGCCGTATGGCATCAATGCGTACCCGTATTTGATCCATCAATATGAGCTGAACAACAATTACCGCCCCCACCGCTTCGTCCTGAACTATCTCTGGAATCTGCCGCTCGGACACCGGCCCGGTATTGCCGGCAAACTGGTTGAGGGCTGGACTTGGTCGGGTGTGGTCACCATCCAGGATGGCTACCCCATAACCATCACCGATGGCACCGGCGGATCCGTTTTCTGCGGCGGCAACGGTTGCGGCGGTAACGGCTTGACGGCCACTGCCAATTTCTGCCCGGGAATGTGGGTTGGAAACCTGCCGACAACGGGGACCATCCAACAGCGAGTGACTAGCGGGTTAACCGGAGGCCCGGGCTATTTCAACGGGAAGGCACAGGGCGTATTTTGCGCGCAACCATTAATGACGGGAGCCGGTAATTCCGGAACCCTGTTCGGCAATGCGCCGGGTGGGTTACTTCTAGGCCCCGGCCAGAATAATTGGGACATGTCCGTCTCAAAAACAACCCGCATTCGAGAGAGTCAATCGGTGCAGTTCCGGGCGGAATTTTTCAATTCCTTCAATCACCCGCAATTCGCACTTCCCAATCAGTCGCTGAGCGGCGGGAGCCCCGGCCAAATTACGGCCACTTCTGTGAGCCCCCGCATTATCCAGTTAGCGCTGAAGTATTCGTTTTGAATTTGTGTTCGTTACGAAAGAGCGCCTTTCGCCCGGCTAACGGTTCTGGCGCTCGGCCTCGAGCGGCGCGAGAATCACCTCGCAATAAGTCGCGAGCACGGCGCCGCTCGTCCGATAGCAGGCTAGGTTGACGACTTTTCGTGTTCGTCCCAATGCTCGACGATCTTTCCGTTCTCGATCCGATACAGTTCGAGACCGGCCGTCGTGTATTTCTTCGACGGATCCTTTGGATCGGCGTACTGACGCGGGAAGATCGCGGCAACGAAGTCGCCTTCTGCAATCAGCGCCGTTGGCCGAAGACCGGTCTTCGGCGGAACCGCCTGTGGCTGACCGCGATTGACCATGTTCTTGATTCCCTCGAGGCCAGGCGCCATCGTGGCCGCGTGCTGGATGAAATTCGGCGCAAAGTATTTATTGATCGCTTCGCGCTGGCGGCCCTCGATCGCTTCACGCCACATGTTCACGATCAACATCTTGTTCGCCTCCAGCTTTTTGTCGGAGCTCTTGGCCAGTTCTTCGGCTGACCGCGAATCGGGCGTTACCGGCGTATAGGCGGCGGTGGGCGCGTTTGCATTTTTCAGAGCGGCGTCCCAGTGTTCAATGACCTTGCCCTTCTTGATCCGATACATATCGAATCCGACGGTCGTGTACTTCTGCGCCTTGTCCTTGGGATCGGTGAGCTCGCGAGGAGAGACGATGAGCGTCATGTCGCCCTCAGCAACCATCGCCACAACCTTGCGTTGAACCTTCGGTTGAATTTCACGCGGTTGCGTATTCTGTGCTGCGAAGTATTGCTTCAGCGCAGGAAGGCCGTTGGCGGCGTTGGGATTGTGCTGAATAAAGTCACTGGCAAGATATTTGTCGGCCAGTTCCATATGCCGCGCTTCAAGAATCTCGCGGAACAAATTCAAGACGAGCATCTTGTTCGCTTCCAGTTGCTTGTTTGAACTCTTCGCCAGTTCCTCCGGCGGCTTCGCATTCGGTGTGACTGGCGCCTGCGCAAGCGCGGCAGAGGAAATAACAACGACTATTGATAAAAAGGAAAATGTCCTTAACAGTTTCATGTCAGCCTCCGATTCTGTCGATGATGTTGGCATTCCACAAAGTAAACCGCAGCGATAACACTACGAGACTTCTTCGAGAACGCGTTCCGCGTTTCAACGGCAAAGAAAACGGCGATCACTGCGCGCCGATTTCGCCGGGATTCAAACGCCACTGTACCGGCAGTACTGGCAGTGCGATCGAGATCGTCAGGACGTCGAAAGCGTCGAAGAAAGTCGCGGCTCCAACGATCATTCGCGATCGAACGTGCCAGGACGTAACCGGCAGCCGCTCCAGCCGCATAATCAGCGTCTGCGCCGAAACATCGATGTCGGGGACAGACATTTGTGTCATCGACAGCGCATACGATAGCATAGCCGCCGCGGAGGGAATGAATGACCGACCTGTCGCGCCGGTATTACGCGGCTTTGGTGTTGCCCTTTGATGAGAACGGAACAATCGATGAAGCAGGCTATCGGGATCTCGTCCAGTACTTCCTTCAGGAACGATTCCGTTCGGTCGGAGGCCTGATCGCCAATCCTGACCCTGGCGAGATCTACTATCTCACCCGTGAGGAGAAGCATCGCGTGGCCGAGATTGCCGTGCGGGAAGCCGCCGGCAAAATGCCGGTGTTCGGCGGCGTTTTCGATCTCACCACCGAGGGCTGTGTGAATTGCGCACTCGATGCCAAGGAAGCCGGCGTGGACGGTCTTTTTCTCTTGCCGCCCGCCGGGTGTATCGATCTGGTCACGATGTGGAACGCAGAAAAATATCCGGAATACTGGCTAGACCAGATCCGCGCGATCGATGCCGCGGCCAACCTTCCCATCATTACGCATCCGGTCGCTGCACCAACACCTCAATGGGGCCTTGGAGTACCCGGTGACGCAGCACGCCTGATCTGCCGGCAAGTCCCTAACATCATCGGCTGGAAAATGATCTACAACTATGATGGTCAGAGAAAGATGTGGAAGATTCTGCGATCGCTGGAACGCCATGTGTCTATCATGGCCGCCGGCGGCGGGCTCTTCCACGAATTCCTAGCGCACGATGTCCTCGACGGTACCGTATCCGGTTCGTGGAATTATGGCCTCGAACCCATGCTCGACCACATCGCAGCCTGGCGCGAAAACGATATCGTCAAAGCACGGCGCATCTGGGTGGAAGGCGGACTGCGCGAATTGCATGAATTTATCTACTCGGATTATTCCCGGCTGCATCTGCGCTACAAAGTAGCCGCGTGGTTACGTGGGCTCATTCCGAACTGCCGTATGCGTCCGCCGATGCCAGTTCCGAAGCAGGAGGAGATCGAAACGATTGGTCGTCTCCTCAAAGCCGCTGACATTCCTGTGGCCCAATCATCGAGGCAGTCTTCTGGGAGATCCTTATGAGGAAATTGATTCTGTTCTGCACCATCGCGATCACGATGACAGGAAGTTTTGCTTTTCCTCAGACGCCCGGAACAGGAGGCCGCCCCATACAAGGCAGGAGTCCGGCGCCGCCTCCGCCGGGTCCGTTGGTCGATCTTGTCCAAGCTGGAGTCAATGCGTACAACAAGGGCGACATTGGCTATTTCGAAAAAGTGTTTGCTGACGACATTCTGTGGGTGGATGAAGATGGGCACGAGTTGACCAGTAAGATGTTCGCCTTGTTTTTCATCAACCGCCAGATGACCGCGACGCCAAAAAGGAAGATGAGCATACATGACGTCGCCACCGGCACTTGGGGCGACACCGCATGGGCTGCTTTCGCCTACACCATCGATGATGGTGTCGATAAAAGAACCGGCATGAACTCGACGCTCTTCAGGAAATCCGGCAACGATTGGAAAATCGTGCTCATTCACGGATCCATCAACGCTCCGGCCGTTCCACACTGAGGAGTTCAACTGTAGCGGCGCTCTATGAGCGCCGGCAAGAGTTTGAACATTTGGCACCGCGGAGCGGTGCTGGGAAATTAGCCAGGGGTACGCGTTTTTTGCGTACCCCTGGAATACTTCGACACTCTGGAGTCCGCACCCTGAAAGGGTGTCGCGGACTCCTCGCACCCCTGCCGGGGGTGCGATTCTTGGTGCGTCTCAATACCAGGGGTACGCAAAAAACGCGTACCCCTGGCTAATCTCCTCGCACCGCTCCGCGGTGCCGAAGCGTCTCTCCTTCAGCAACACTCCCGT
>QHXA01000255.1:593-4331 GCA_003222755.1 Acidobacteriota bacterium | reverse complement strand
CATCCATACGGCTACGGGTACGTCAAAGGGTGTCAACAATGAGAATCTGAGCGGCTTAAGTCTGAGCGGCACGACTCACACTGACGCCGGTACATATGGCAGCGACTCCTGGACGTTCACCGACAGTACGGGCAACTACAACAACGCCACGGGTACGGTGACGAACAAGATCCGGAAGGCCGATCAGACCATCACATTTGCAGCACTGGCGGCGAGGACCTATGGCGATCCCGATTTTACAGTGACAGCAACGGCTTCATCCGGTTTGGCGGTGAGCTTTGCGGCGACGGCCGGTGGCTGCTCGATCGCGAGTGGCAACACGGTTCATATCAGCGGCGCCGGCAGTTGCACAATCACTGCCTCGCAAATCGGTAGTACCAACTACAATGCGGCTCCAAACGTAGCTCAGACCTTCAGCATCGCGAAAGCTACATTGACCGCCGTGATCACGAATCCGGTACCCGGTTCCATCGCTCCGACCAATACGCCGATTACCTTCAGCGGCACGTTCGCAGGCGGCGTCGGCACGGATACGCTCACGGTGACGTGGAACTTCGGTGCTGTGACGACTCCGGGCGGATCAGTTACCGGTGCGAGTGGCGGCTTTACAACGGTGTATCCTGGCTTTGCCACCACCGGTGTATATAAGGTGTCCGTGACCGTGGCAGGTGGCGCTAATTACAATCCCGTGACAAGTAACTTGTATGTCACCTCAGGAACTAGCCAGGCTACCGCCCAGGGCGTTGAGCACTATGTGGTCATTTACGATCCAAACGGTGGGTTCGTCACGGGTGGTGGTTGGATCATGTCGCCGGTGAACGCGTTGGTGGGTAACCCATCGAGCGGAAGGGCCAACTTCGGTTTTGTTTCTAAGTACGCCAAAGGAGCGAATGCGCCCACAGGCGAGACGGAGTTCAACTTCCAGTTAGGCAATTTCAATTTCCACTCGACAATCTATGACTGGTTGGTTGTTTCAGGCGCGCTCGCACAGTACAAAGGCTCTGGCACGATCAACGGAGCTGGCGATTACGGATTCATGCTGACAGCGGCCGACGCGAATATTCAAGGCGGACCCCCAGTCGATGGATTCCGTATCAAGATCTATAACAAGACCACAAACGCGGTGATCTACGACAACGTGGGATCCAAAGACGACACGGTCTCTAATCAAAACACGCAAGCTATCTCTGGCGGCAGTATCGTTGTCCACCCGAAGTAGCAAGCACAGTATCGGCGCCGGGGTGCGTGGTTAAAACGGATGTTCAGAATTGAATTTACGGATGGTGCGATCGAGGATCTCGAAGTGTTTAGCAAGCCGGAGCAAAGGCAGATCGTGGCTGCCCTCGAGGCGCAATTGACAATCAATCCGGCGCACGAAACACAAGACCGGAAGCGGTTACATCCAAGCGGGTTTGCCGAATGGGAGATTCGCATTCGCAAAATCCGCGTGTTCTACGACATCCAAAACGGCAGCGTGAAAGTCGTGGCGATCGGGAAGAACTTCTTCATTAATTTGCGCTACTTCCGCAGGCGTGCCCGCATCGCGAATCCTTCCGAAGAGCCAACATGGCGAGAGAGTCTGATCGTCCGTGGTGATGATCGCGATGAATGCGCCGCACACCCAGCGGACGATTTCAATGCCGAGATTGAAATCACTCGAGCCAACCAGTCACTAGAGACGTTTCTGGAATCCCGAGCCAGAGAGCCCGGCACCACCTCAGTGCTGGACGTCAAGAAGCAACTCGAGATCGACCGATGACGCGACGATCTAAGCGATCCAGCTCTCCTGGTGACCCTCGGCAAAGGAAATGATCCAGATCACGGCGTCCTCACTGAGTCGCTCGAACCGGTGAAACGTGCCGGCAGGCGTGAATAGGAAATCGCCCGCCTCGAAGCTGATCCGCTTGTCTCCGCAAAGGAAGACGCCGCTGCCTTGGACAACCGTGTATGCGGCGTCTCGCGTGCGAGGCCGCTGCGACTCGGCTTCGTACGGCAAGAAGCGCTCGACTGAGAGATTGCCTTGTTTGAGAATCTCTGCGAAGCGGCGGCTCTGCGGGTCCGGCAATTGGGACATCGCCTCCAGAAGTGCGACCACTTGAGCCTGGATCGAGGACCGGATTTTTTCGGGCATAAAAGTTGGCGTAATCATATCCAAGCAAGTTTGAAATAACCACAAGAAGTCAGCCATCGCCCAGGATCACGTCAAAGTCGGGCTAATTCGGGGTCAGACGTCTAAATCACCTAAATTCGCGTTGGTGCAATTGTCGAATCCTGTGGATTGACTGCGCGAATTTAGGTGATTTAGACGTCTGACCCCGAATTAGCCCGACGATTTGCGATTAGCAATTTACGGAATAGCGATATTGCTATAGAAGATTGTGAATTGCTCATTGCGAGCCTTCATATGAAATACCGTCCGTGGATTGTTGCGTTCTGCATGTTGGGTATTGCGGCAGGGCTTCTCTTTTGGCATCTGCTTGGATCGAGCCCGACTACGTCCACTCCGGTCCTGACCCCGCCTGCGGTTTCGCGCGTACCGGAGGCGAACATTCCGCCCATCACGAATCCATTTGGAACTGCCGATGCGCTTCCGCAAGAGCTCACGGGCAACATCTTTTCGAAAATGATCGAAGAGTTCTCCGAGCCCGGCGGTTACTTCATGTATGAGAACTATGTTTCCAACGAGCGGTCGTATCAGGATCCCATTCCCGCATTAATAAAGGTGGCTAAACCGGGCGGTGTTTACCTCGGCGTCGGTCCCGAGCAAAACTTCACATATATTGCGACGATTCATCCAGCGATGGCGTTCATCATCGATATCCGTCGCCAGAATATGTTGGAACTCCTGATGTACAAGGCGCTGTTCGCCATGGCTGCGAATCGCGCGGAGTTCGTTTCGTTGTTATTCTCACGCAAACCGTCGACCAGGCTGGACCTGAGTTCCACTGCCGAAGATTTATTTCGTATTTTTGCCGCCGCGCATCCGGACCAGAATCTTTTCGAAAGCAATTTGAGGCGGATCAAGGCGCAGCTTCATCTCACTCCTGAGGATGAGAAGACGGTTGAGAATGTGTACCGCGTCTTCTTTTCGATCGGGCCGGATCTGAGCTACTCTTCGATGAACTCGTATGCTCCATCCGGGCCAAGTTACTCGAGTCTGATGACACTCACGGATGCGGCAGGACGCAACTGGAGCTATTTGGCCTCGGAAGAGAATTTTCGTTTCCTGAAAGAAATGCAGCGGAGGAATCTGATCGTTCCGCTCGTGGGCGATTTTGCGGGCCTGAAAGCGATCCGCGGTGTCGCGAGATACTTGAAGGACCACCACGCCACAGTGACCGCGTTTTATCTCTCCAACGTCGAGATGTACATTCTCGCGTCACCGCAATGGAAAAGTTTTTGTGCGAACGTAGCGGCATTGCCGGTGGATGACTCGAGTGTGTTCATTCGGTTCCTGCTCGGACCCTACGCGCGCGCCGCTTTCCACAACGGTTTTGCGCCACGGAATATGTCCGTGATCAGTCCCATGATCGATGTGCTCACCGGAGTTGTGAAAGGTTACCCGCCGAGTTACTACGACCTGATCCATGCGTCGAAGTAGCCGCGGCTCTCAAGTTTGTCCATTTTGCGCACGCCGGAGGCGTGTCAGGAAATTAGCCGGGGGTTAAGCGAGCGGTAGCGAGCGCAACCCCCGGTTGTCTGAAACCAAAAACAGCCGCACCCTGAAAGGGTGCGAGG
>QHXA01000255.1:0-580 GCA_003222755.1 Acidobacteriota bacterium | reverse complement strand
GACACCCCTTCAGGGTGCGGATTCCTGAGTTGGCGATGTTCCAGGGGTACGCAAAGCACGCGTACCCCTGGCTAATTTCCTTGCACCGCTCCGCGGTGCGCATTCTTTGCCCCGGTCCGCCGGTCCGCGGCTCGCATTGACCTCAGACTTCTGCGCGAATATAGTCGTCGGTTTGACAACGGATGGGGAGGAAAACATGCGAAAGTCTGTCACAGCCGGAGCGCTGTTGATACTGGTTCTTGTTTCAGCGCCGGCGTTCAGCCAATCCAGCAACGCGAGTCTCAGTGGAACGGTGTCTGACGCTGCGAAGGCATTGATTCCTGGCGTGACCATCACCGCGACCAACGTCGAAACCGGCGTTCTGTCGACGGGCATCACCAACGAGACCGGAACCTACAACATTCCGAGCCTTTTGCCCGGCGTCTACAAGGTTAGTGCCGAGTTGCCCGGTTTTCAGACACAGACATTCACGGATGTTCGTCTCGGCAATGCCGCGCAGGTCCGGCTGAACTTCACGCTGAGTGTCGCATCGCTGAACACGACAGTTGAAGTAACGGTTTCGGCGGACCGGCTTTTGCTG
>QHXA01000254.1 GCA_003222755.1 Acidobacteriota bacterium | reverse complement strand
CGTCGAAGGTCTCGTATGGCGTGAGCGCGGACAAGTTCGTCAGACGCCGGCGCCACCCTTGATCAAGGATCTGGATGCCGATCTTCACGGAAACGTCTGGCACTTGCTGCCGATGGAGAAGTATCGCGCGCATAATTGGCAATGCTTCGGCGATTTGGATTCCCGGCAGCCTTACGCCTCGATCTACACCACGCTTGGCTGTCCTTACAAGTGCAGCTTCTGTTGCATCAATGCGCCATTTGGGACCAATCGCTATCGGATGAGAAGGCCTGAAAAAGTGGTCGAAGAAATCGATCATCTCTATCACACGTACGGTGTGAAGACGTTCAAGATCATTGACGAGATGTTCGTGTTGAATGACCGGCACGTGGACGGCATTTGCAAGCTTTTGGCGACCAAACCGTATGCACACGAACTGAATTTCTGGGCTTATGCCCGCGTCGACACCGTCAAACCGGATCGCCTCGAGATGTTGCGGGACGCCGGCATTCGCTGGCTTGCCTTGGGCATTGAGTCGGGCAGCGCGCATGTTCGCGATGGAGCGGAGAAGTCGCTCGATCAACAGGACATCGTTGATATCGTCAAGGCCATCCAGCGCGCGGGAATCCATGTCATTGGAAACTACATATTCGGTCTTCCCGATGACAATTTCGACACCATGCAGCAAACACTCGAACTGGCCAAACTCCTCAATTGTGAATTCGCGAACTTTTATTCCGCGATGGCGTATCCCGGTTCGCCGCTATACCGGATCGCGATTCAAAACGGCTGGGAATTGCCCGAGGCCTGGAGCGGCTTTTCGCAACACAGCTACGACTGTAAACCGTTGCCGACCGAGCAGGTTTCATCCGCCGACGTGTTGCGTTTTCGCGACGAAGCTTTTCATCAGTATTTCGAAAATCCTGGGTATCTGCATCTGGTTCAGAAGAAATTTGGCGAAGAAACAATGCAGCACATTCGTGAGATGACCAGCAAACGTTTGCGGCGAAAGCTTTTGGAAGAGCCTCCCGGGCCGCCGCTGGCGGAAGTTGCCGTCACGTGAAGGCGTTGCCGATATGATCATGAGCCGCACACCGTTCCGAATCTCATTGTTTGGAGGAGGAACGGACTACCCGGCGTGGTACCGGGAATATGGCGGCGCGGTCGTTGGAACGACCATTAACAAGTACTGCTACATCAGCTTCCGCAAGTTACCTCCTTTCTTCGAACACCGTCACCGCGTGGTCTACTCGAAAATCGAATTGCCGCAGACGGTCGAAGAAATCGAACATCCCGCTGTCCGTAACATCCTGCGCGAACACGAAGTGTGTGATGGAATCGAAATTCAACACTACGGCGACTTGCCCGCCAAATCCGGGCTGGGATCAAGCTCCTCGTTTACTGTCGGCCTGCTCAATGCGCTTCGCGCGCACAAGGGATGGGTCTCCTCGCCGGAATGGCTGGCCAAAGAAGCCATCCGGATGGAACAGGACGTCATTCGCGAGGCTGTCGGCTCTCAGGATCAGATTTGGGCAGCATACGGAGGGACCAACTTCATCACTTTTCATCCTGGCGGAAACTTCGATGTCTCTCCCCTGGTAATACCAAAAGAACGGCTGCAGGAACTCCAGTCACACATGATGTTGTTTTTCACTCGCTTTTCACGGATCGCCGAAACCGTGGCTTCGCGAAAAATTGAGAACCTGTCATCGCGTAAAAAGCAGCTTCATACGATGCGGCAGATGGCTGAAGAGGCCAAGGAGATCCTCCAGAGTCCCGGCCGTCCCATTCGAGAGATCGGTCCGTTATTGCGGGAAGCATGGTGCCTCAAGAAGGAACTCGCCGACGGTGTGACAACGCCGGCCGTTGATGAAATCCACGCGACTGTGATGCGAGCCGGTGCATTGGGCGCAAAACTGCTCGGCGCAGGTGGGGGCGGGTTCATGCTCGTGTTTGCCGAGCCATCTACGCATGACGCAATCCGAGAAACGCTGAAGCATTTGATCGAGGTTTCCTTTTCTATCGGAAGCCCCGGAAGCCGCATCGTTATTTACGAGCCGAACGGAATGTAGCCCGCAATCAGTCACCGCACGTCCCGGCGCCCTCTCCGGCCGTTTGTGCTAAACTGAACCGAAACTTGGCACATCTGAAGGAGCGACTATGTCCGGCCATTCCAAATGGCATAGTATCAAACACAAAAAAGGCGCGATTGATGCGAAGCGCGGGCGCATGTTCACGAAACTCATCAAGGAAATCACGATTGCGGCGCGTATTGGCGGCGGTGATCAGGAAGGCAATCCACGGCTCCGCAAGGCGATTGCGGACGCTAAAGACGTGAACATGCCGGCAGACAACATCAAGCGTGCGATCCAGAAAGGCACAGGCGAGCTCGAAGGCGGACAGCTCGACGAGCTCCAGTACGAAGGTTACGGTCCCGGCGGCGTCGCCATGATTGTCGACGTGGTCACCGATAATCGAAACCGAACGGTAAGCGAAATCCGGCACGTATTCTCAAAAAATGGCGGAAACATGGGTGAAGCCGGATCGGTCTCATGGATGTTCCATAAGAAAGGCTATATCGCCATCGACAAATCGAAAGCGGATGAAGATACGCTGATGGCACTCGCTATCGACGCCGGCGCCGACGACTTTACAAGCGACGAATCGAGTTACGAGATCTATACTTCGCCGGATGTGTTCGACAAGGTTCTAAATGCGGTCAAGGCCAAAGGCATCCAAACCATCACGGCCGAAATTTCGATGATTCCTCAAAACTACATAAAAGTGGAAGGCAAGACGGCACAGCAACTCGTGAAGCTGATGGAAGCACTCGAAGAGCATGACGACGTCCAGCACGTCTACGCGAATTTCGATATCGAGGAATCCGAACTCGCCGAAGCCGTTTCATAGGAAATGCGGGTTCTCGGCATCGATTGCGGGTCTCGTGTTACGGGGTACGGCGTCATCGATAGTGATGGCGCCGATTGTGTTTTTGTTGGTTGCGGCGCCATTCATTCGAAGCCGTCCGAGCCGATAGCCGACCGCCTCAAATGTATCTACAACGGCATTGTTCAAATCATTCGTGAGCTTCAACCTGAAGCTGCCGCTTTTGAGAGCCTGTTTTACGCGACGAACGTGCAGACCGCTTTAAAGCTAGGACACGTTCGTGGAGTCTCGATGTTCGCGGCCGCCGAAGCGAATCTTTCCATCTACGAATATTCGCCGTTGGAAGTGAAGAGTGCCGTCACCGGCTACGGGAGGGCCGAAAAACCGCAGGTTCAGCAGATGGTCCGGTCGTTGTTAAAGCTGAATGCGCTACCCCAGCCCTACGATGCGTCGGATGCACTTGCCGTTGCGATCTGTCACATCCATAGCAATCGATTTCATAATCTGACTACACACGTATGATTTTCGCTCCTGTTCTTCTGTCCCTCTTCGCCTTGACCGATTTCTCCAGCTTCACGTATTGTCACGACAACACACGCGGACCTTACGAAACGCAATGTGTGGCACTCGATGCTGACGCAAAAGGAGAAATCAAATTCAAAAGGCGGCAGGCCGATACCGTGAATTTGCCAATCCAATTGTCGGCGACGGCACGCGGAAAATTCATCGCGCTACTGATGGCTACGAATTACTTGGACAAACCCGAAACGTTCGAGTCCGGCAAGAAGATCGCGGATCTTGGCTTGAAGCGCCTTACTATCGAACTGCCATCAGGAAAGCGTGAAGGCACGTTCAATTTTTCGCTTCGCAAGGACATCACTGATCTTTCAAACTTTTTTGAGGCATTGCTCAATCAGGAAACCCTCAGTTTCGACATCACGAATGCGATTCAATTCGAGCGGCTCAGCGTTCCGAAACGGCTCGAGCAGGTAGAAAATGAACTCCGAGCCAACCGCATCGCAGATCCGGAGGGGCTTATTCCTATGTTAGAAAGAATCGAGAAGGATCCGCAGATCGTGAATTACGCGCGCACGCAGGCCAGCAAAATCAAAAAACAGATTCTGGGTTCCGTCACGAAACGATGATTCCCGCATATCCGACGACGTGATCGAAATCTAAAGACGCCTCGCCAGATGTTGCATACCGGACCAATTCTGCTTTCGAAACCCCTAAGATGTTCGCCGCTGTGAGCATCACAACCGCTGGACCATATCCGCACATCGAAATATTTTCGCGGCCCACAACCTCATACAGGCCTTCCGGATTCATAGCCAAGATCTGATCGATCGCTTTGCTGTCCTTCACGCGTGTGACCGCATCGGATTCATAATGATTCATGTCGCTGGATGCCACAATCAGTGCTTGGGGCGCGACGGTTTGAATAACTTTTGCGATTGCGCGGCCCAGCGCTTTTAGTCGCTGGAGATTGATTGTGCCGACCGTGATCGGCACAAATTGCACCGAGGATCCGCCGATGTATTGTAAGAATGGCAACTGCACTTCAATGGCGTGCTCGTATCGATGGGCGTCGATATCATCTTCAAGATCCGCATCGGCCTGCATCAATGCTCCGCACAGCTCTTCATCGATCTGCATTTCCCCGAGTGGCGTTTGCCAGGCTCCGCACTTCATGATCGATAGTGGCGAACCAAGGCCCGTGTGATTGGGGCACAG
>QHXA01000253.1 GCA_003222755.1 Acidobacteriota bacterium | reverse complement strand
GATGGCTCTCGGAAACGGCCCACATCAGCGCGGTCGTACCGCCCCAGGTCTCTATTGCGTTGACCTGCGCTCCACTGCCCAAGAGCACTTTGACCGCGTCGACGTTCCCCGTCCGGGCTGCCAGCATCAGGGCGGTGTCTCCAAATTTCGACAGCGAAGCATTGGGGTTGGCCCCCGCCTTGATGAGTTTCTCGATCATGGGTGCATTGCCGTTAGTCGCGGCCAACTGCATCGGAGTGACACCTTCGCGGTTCGCGGCCGACACATTTGCTCCGGCGCGAATCAGCAGGTCCGCCGTTTCCAGATCATCTGCGCGTACGGCCCAATGCAACGCCGTGGATTGACATCCGCCTTCTTCTGCAGCAAAGAACGCACCGCGTCCTTATTTTTATTCATCACCGCATCTGCTATGTCACTGCTCGCCGCAGCGAAACATTGCGCGGACAAGAGCAGGGCCAATATGTAACAGCCGCCGATTACGCGTGTGATTGCCATTTTCGTTGTCTCCCAACGGTTTATTTGCGGACCCGGATCTTTTAGTGCTCTTGCCGTTCTACTACAGGGGTGACTAAATTGACAATCAAAAATCACTTGGCTAAGAACTCGCTATCATGAGATAAGTCTAAGCCGAAGGTACCAACAAACGGACGCGGAGCGATTCATGAAGAAGACATTCTTGCTAGGTTGTGCAGCACTGTCGTTGGCTGCTCTCGTCTTCCCCCAAACGGAGACGGCGGTCACTCCACAACAGTCAACCGGCGCCTCGACGGCATCGAAGAGTCCCGCGCCTGCCCCTGCGGCCAATCGAGGCGTCCCGGCACAAGCCGCCACGGCTCCTGTCGCAAGTACCGCTTCTACCGCGGCGCAACGCGCGCTTCTCGATCAGTATTGCGTGACGTGCCATAACGACAAAACGAAAAGGGCCAATCTTACACTCGAAAAATTAGACCTCACCACTGTGGGTGATCACGCGGAGTTGTGGGAAAAAGTGGTTCGTAAACTTCGCGCCGGCGTGATGCCTCCTCCGGGCATGCGGCGCCCGGCCCTGAACGAGTATGAAGGGCTCCGGGATTGGCTGGAAACTGAAATCGACCGAAAGACGGCGGCGCGTGGTGTGAATCCCGGACATGTGGTGCTCCATCGGCTCAATCGGACCGAGTACGCCAATGTCATCCACGACCTCCTCGATCTCGAGATCGATCCTGCGAAGTTTTTGCCGCCGGACGATTCCGCCAGAGGCTTTGACAACGTCGCGGGTTCGTTAACGATATCGCCAACGCTGTTGGAAGCCTATACGACGGCGGCGACAAGGATCGCTCGTATGGCGGTTGGCTATTGGAAGGCGCCCACGGAAGCGAGTTATATTGCGCCGGGAGATGTGGGGCAAACTCACCACATCGAGGGTCTTCCTCTTGGCACTCGCGGCGGAATGTTGGTTCATCATAACTTCCCGGCCGATGGCGAGTACAAGTTTTCGATCCAGAACTTCGGTGTCGGCACCTACGTTCCCGGTGAGCAGATTGAATTCCTCGTTGACGGCGAAAGAGTGAAATTAGTCGATTACGTTGGCGTTGGATTGAGTCAGGGAATGCAAGGAGAGAACGATGGCTCCATCGATGTGACGGTGCCGGTTAGAGCCGGTTCGCATCTGGTGGGGGCCACCTTCCTGAAGACGAACTATCGGCCCAGCCTCAATATCGTCAAGGAATACGAGCGGAAGTCGCTTGACAATAACAGCATCGCTCAGTTGCAGTATTACCCGGTCATCGGCTTCTTCAGGATTTCGGGGCCCTTCGGTCCCCAGCGTCCGGAGGACTCGCCGAGCATGCGCAAGGTTCTTACGTGCCGGCCCGCGAATGCGAGCCAGGAGGAAACCTGCGCAAAGCAAATTCTTTCGACGCTGACGCGCCGAGCCTATCGGCGTCCGGTCAATGCACAGGATCTTGAATCGTTGATGACCTTCTACGAGGAAGGCCGCAAACTCGGTAGCTTTGAGGACGGCATTGAACTGGCGCTCCGGAGGCTCTTGGCGAGCCCCTTATTTCTTGTACGCGCCGAAAGAGAACCGGCCAATCTGGCGACGGGTAAAACCTATCGTATTACCGACCTGGAATTAGCTTCTCGTTTGTCCTTTTTCCTATGGAGCAGCATTCCCGACGACCAGCTGATAAACCTCGCAACACAGGGCAGGCTTAGCAATCCCGTCGTGCTTGAGCAACAGGTGCGGCGCATGCTTGCCGATCCTCGATCTAAAGCTCTCGTGGAAAACTTCGCCGACCAAGTGCTCTACTTGCGGAATTTGCCCGTGACGTCGCCGGATGGAAAATTCTATCCCAACTGGGACGACGAGCTGCGCAAGGATTTCCGGACGGAGACGGAAATGCTTTTTGAGAGCATCATGCGCGAGGATCACAACATTGTGGATCTGTTGACAGCGGACTACACCTTTCTTAATGAGCGTCTGGCCAAGCACTACGGCATTCCTGGTGTTTACGGGTCCCATTTCCGTCGTGTAACTCTCGGACCGGAACTGGACTACCGTCGAGGACTGCTGGGACAGGGAAGCTTCCTGTCGATCACCTGGGTTCAGAATTTCAGGACTTCGCCGGTCAAGAGAGGCGTTTGGGTCCTTGAAAACATTCTCGGCACTGCAGCTCCAGAGCCACCGCCGAACGTGCCGCCACTGGAGGACTCCACGGCTGGGTCTACAAAGGTCCTTACTTTGCGCGAGCAGATGACCCTTCACCGGAAAAATGAGCCGTGCGCCAGTTGCCACAAACTCATGGACAATATCGGTTTCCCGCTGGAAAATTTTGACGCAGACGCAACATGGCGAACCAAACAGGGGGGCGACGGGGGAACTCTTATCGATCCCTCAGCCGAACTGTGGGATGGCACTAAGGTCAATGGGCCGGTTGAGTTGAGGCGGGCGCTCCTGCGCTACTCACCCGCGTTTGTCAGGAACATGACGGAAAAGATGATGACGTACGCATTGGGCCGGGGAGTTGAATACTTCGATATGCCCGTGATCCGCTCCATCGTGCGCGATGCGGATAAGAATCACGACAAGTTCTCGTCCATCGTGTTGGGTATCATCAAGAGCGCGCCATTCCAGATGCGAACCAAGATGGACGAGAGTGCGAATTAGGCGGTGAAGGGTTAGGTGTTATACAGTAGTGCTGCATTGAACGATGCATTCCTTGTCAGGAGGCCAGACAAATGTTCATAACAAAGAAACACATTCCTCGCCGGACGTTTCTCCACGGTGTAGGCGCCACCGTGGCTTTGCCGTTGCTGGAGGCGATGTTACCGGCACAGACGCCTCTGCGCCAGACGGCAGCAAGTCCCGACAAAATGAGACGCTTTGTGGGCATATGGCACCCGCACGGCGCGGCGCCGGGATATTGGAGTCCCCTACAGGAAGGCAAAGACTTCGACTTTTCGTTCATCACGAAACCGTTGGAGCCCTTCCGTGATCGCGTGGTTCTCATCACCGGACTTGATGCCACCGCGGCCGCGCCCACTGTGGAAGAGCCCGCCGGCGACCATGCACGCGGCGCGTGCATATTTTCTGGGGCCCGCCCACGGAGAGACGCCGTGAGTCCGTATCTAGGCCCTACGGTCGATCAACTGATCGCGCAAAAGTGGGGTGAGGACACGATATTGTCGTCCCTTCAACTCGGGGTTGAAGATACCGGCAACTTCGGCAGTTGCAACTTTGGTTATAGCTGCGCCTACTCGAACTGCGTCTCCTGGCCTACGCCCACCCAGCCGCTTCCGACGGAGGTCAATCCGCGTGTGGCTTTCGAGCGGCTGTTCGGCGACGGAACAAGCACGGAGGAGCGAGCGACTGGACGAAGGCAAAACGCCAGCATTCTGGATTCGGTTACGCATGACCTGGCTCTTTTAAAGAAAGACCTCGGTGCGGGTGATAAAGCCAGGCTCGATACCTATACCGAGAACGTTCGTGAAATCGAGCGCCGGATCAAGATTGCGATGACCAATTCCGTGAAAGAGCCGACTGGAGAGGTCCCATTTGGCTTGCCGGAGAGCAAGCATGTCCATTACGGTCTGATGTACGACTTGATGGCGCTGGCCTTCGAGGGAGACATCACCCGCTCGATCACTCTGATGTTGGGCCGCGACTTGACGGGTCAAAGCTTCCCCGAATCCGGCTTCAACGGAGGCTGGCATGGATCGTCCCACCACGGAGACAAACCGGACAATATTGCCAGCTATGCCAAGATAAATCGGTACCACGTCCAGAACCTGGCTAAGTTTGTCGAGAAGTTGCGCAGTACCCCGGATGGCGACGGCACCATTTTGGATCACGTGTTGATCTACAAGGGAACCAACATGGGTAATTCGCATCGACACGCGCATGAAAAAGTGCCCGTTGAGCTCATCGGCGGTGTCGACGGAACGTTTAAGGGAAATCGTCACATTGTCTTTCCCGACAACGTGCAGCGGTGCTCGAACATGCTGCTGAGCCTTCTCGATCTGTAT
>QHXA01000252.1 GCA_003222755.1 Acidobacteriota bacterium | reverse complement strand
CAGGGCGCCAACACCGACTTTGGCCTTTATTCCGGCCCGCACTCCTGCAACATTCATATCGCCCACACCTACTTTCGCTTCGACTCGCAGATGCGCGGGGATTTCGAGCGTCCAGGATTCTTCCAAGTCCTTGTAATCCCCAGATAGGCTGACAACCAATGTCGATCCGCGTCGCTCGCTGCGAAGATCCACGTTTTGCGGATTACCGCGAGACCGTCCCTTCGAGGTGGAAGACTTGACATCGACTCGGATTCGAATCCCGGCCAAAGCGCTCGATAAGATTTGCATCACGCCGACGTGCCCTTCGATCTCGACCGACATCACGCCTTGATCCGGTTCACTGGCCGTGAGTGTCCGCTTGTCTTGTGCTATTACCGCTGGAACCAGAATGACGGACAAGATCAGCGCAACTGCAATGGCGAGTCGCCTCATGCGGGCCCTCCTTCCTATCGTTATGACTGCGGTGTTGTAATAGGTTACTGCTGGAAGATCGGTTTTTCAAACGTCGAGCGAAATGTGTGACCCGATACCTACGAGCTCCTTCTACTTGAGATTCAAGTAGAAGAGCACGAACAGTTGGAATGCTGCCGCGTAATCCGTCGCATTGGTCACTGTTTTGGTGAGGACAGGCGTGCGCTTCTGCTTTTCGATCCTTGCAGCCACGGGTCTATAATGACGCTGCTAATTTCAGCTTACTCCAAGCGGGAGAAAAAAACGTGACGCCGCAACGGTGGCATCAAATCGAAGACTTGTGTCGGCAGGCACTCGATCGCGACCCGGCGGAGCGGAAGGCGTTTCTCCGCGACGTTTGTGCCGCAGATGAAGAGCTGCGGGCGGACGTCGAGTCCCTCCTGGCAAGAGAAATCAGCCCGAAAAATTTCTTACGACAACCGGCAATCCACGAGGCCGCGAAACGGCTCAATAACACCGGCGGCTCGTTGGCGGGCCGGCGACTCGGCGGATACCAGGTCATGTCGATCGTCGGGACGGGAGGCATGGGCGAGGTCTATCGGGCACGCGACACGCGGCTGGGGCGCGACGTCGCCATTAAGGTGTTGCGGGATCAATTTTCTCAGGACCCGGAGTTTGTCCACCGCTACGAGCGCGAAGGGAAGCTGCTGGCGTCCTTGAATCATCCCAACATTGCGGCCATTTACCATCTGGAAGAGGCGGAAGGGCACCGGTGTCTGGTTCTGGAATTTGTTGAAGGCAAGACGCTCGCCGAACGGCTGAAACGGGGCCGACTGTCCTTGGAAGAGGCGCCGAAAATCGCCCGACAGATTTCCGAAGCATTGGAATCGGCGCATGAGAAAGGCATCGTCCACCGCGACCTGAAGCCGGCAAATATCAAGATCAAGCCGGACGGTACCGTAAAAGTCCTCGACTTCGGTATTGCCAAACTCGTCGCTCCTTCTCAATTCGACGACGACGTGAGAACGGACGCTACGACTCATGAAGGCGTCGTCCTCGGCACCGCAGCCTACATGAGCCCGGAGCAGGCGCGCGGGCAGCTGGTGAACAAACGCACGGACATCTGGGCGTTCGGATGTGTGCTGTACGAGATGCTCGCCGGAAGGCCGGCATTTTCCCGTGATACGGTCACCGACACGATCGCTGCAGTCCTCGAACGTGAACCGGCTTGGGACGCGTTGCCGCCGGGCACGCCCGCACCCATTTACCGACTGCTGCGACGGTCCCTTGAAAAAAATCCCGAACGGCGGTTGCATGACATTGCCGACGCGCGCCTCGAGCTTGACGATGCACTGTCTGCACCGGCTTCATCCGCTGGACCAGCCCCCGCGGCCGCCAGCAGAGCGCGTAGCGCGCGGTTCGCATGGCTTGTCGGGGTCTTCGGCGTGCTGGCTTCACTGGTAATGGGCATCTTCTATGTAACGCAGCCATCCCCAGAGGGCCGCGTCATGCGTCTTTCCGTTCTTCCGCCTGAAGGCACCACGCTAGGCGAGGGAAGCGCCATCTCGCCAGACGGACGCCTGCTGGTCTTCCCCGCCACCGATACGTCCGGCCAGACGCTGCTGTGGATTCGCGCCCTCGATTCCACGAACGCGACCGTACTGGCTGGAACCAATGGGGCAAGCTTTCCATTCTGGTCGCCGGACAACCAGTCCGTCGGATTCTTCTCCGACGGAAAGCTAAAGAAAATCGCTGTCAGAGGCGGTCCGCCCCAGACATTATGCGATGCGCCAAACGGCCGTGGCGGCTCGTGGAACCGAGGCGGATTCATTGTCTTCAACGCCGATTCCTTGGGGCCACTCTATGGCGTGTCAGCAATGGGCGGAGACGTCGTAGCCGTGACCACCCGTCGTCGTTCAGACGCCGCTGCACGAGGTAGTCATCGGTGGCCACAGTTCCTGCCGGACGGACGCCATTTCTTGTATTTCGATGGTCGCGCAGATCCTAAGCAGAGCGTCGACGTCATCGGTGTACTCGATTCGGCCGACACGACGCCCGTTCTTGCTACGCGCGCTCGGGCCGCGTATGCACCGCCCGGCTACTTGCTGTTCATGCGAGAGCGAGCGCTGATGGCCCAGCGTTTCGACGCGAAGACGCTGCACACTTCGGGCGAGCCGGTTCTCGTCGCTGATGAAGTGTGGGAGGGGCAGACAACAGGCTATGGCCAATTCTCAGTATCCGAAAACGCTGTGCTGGCCTATCAAACCATCGTTCCCATTCAGAGCCAGCTCGTGTGGCTGGACCGACATGGTAAGGAGCTTGCAGCTATAGCACCCGTTCACGACCTTGATCAAAACAGTGCGCATGAGCTTTCTCCGGACGAGAAACAAGTGGCGTTCGTTCGCAACGGCATTTGGCTACTCGATCTCTCACGCGGGATCAGTTCTCGTTTCATCAGTGCCGGGTTGAATCCTGTCTGGTCTCCGGATTCAAACAGCGTCCTGTTCACTTCCCTCGGTAGTGGCGGTGGTGACCTCTACTCACGCTCGACGATGGGTTCAGGCAAAGAGGAGCTTGTTCTGACCTCCGGGTCGCGAAAGGTTCCCACCGACTGGTCAAAGGATGGCCGGTTCATCGTCTATTCGGACCAGGACCCGAACACAAAGTCCGACGTATGGATTCTGCCAGTTAGTGGCGCCCCAACTCCATTTCCCTTCCTGCGGCAGGACTTCAATGAAGGCTTGGCGCGGCTATCACCCGACGGCGCCTGGATGACGTACGTTTCCGACGAATCGGGCAAAGACGAAGTGTATGTGGAGCGGTTTCCTTCCGGCGGTAATAAAGTGCGGATATCGACCCAAGGCGGCTCGCGGCCGCAATGGCGCCGGGACGGAAGAGAGCTTTTTTATGTCGCCGGCGATGGCAAACTGATGGGGGTCGCTGTGAAAACCGGAGCTACCTTCGATGCCGCCATTCCCACCGAACTCTTCCCGGCCCGCATCGCCGGTTGGACGAAGCGAAACGATTACTTATACACGCGCAACAATTATGCCGTAACGAGCGACGGTCAGCGTGTTCTCGTCAACGTCGCTCGTGGTTCCAGACCTGCCTCGATTACCGTCGTCGTTAATTGGCCAGCGGCGTTGAAAAAATGATCCATGCGAGATTCCCCAGGGTGGCTATGCCGGGATTACTTGACGGGCGCGCGGCAGGAACTGCAACAAATGCTTGCTTCCGATGCTGGAGAAGTCCTTCCGGCGCTGGAAGACGTATTCACGGAACAGATAGTTGGGGGATCGACCATGCTGCATATCACGGATGGTGAGTCCGTAGCGGGGACGCTGAGGGAATCTGCGATACCTGGCGTCGTCTCAGTTTATGGTGACTTGATGTTCGAAGGGCCGGCGCCTGCCGGTCTTGACGCGGAAACATGGCGCGAGACCCGCGCCCTCTTTATGGCCGAGGCCGGGCTACGCGACACTCTGGAAGAGGCTCGGCAATACCTAAAGGAGTGTGAAGAGACACTCGCTGCTTTCTCCCAACACGAGGAAGTGGTCATCTGGCTCTCTCACACGCTGTCCAACCAGCTGATCCTTATCAAGGTGCTCGATTGGTTTAGGAGCCGAGATTTGGGTGGGGTAAAGCTGAGCCTCATTTGCGTCGGGCGCTACCCCGGCATGGATCATTTTGTCGGGCTTGGACAACTGCACGCGAACCAACTGGCGTCGCTGGCCGACACGCGCCTTCCGGTCGGTGAAGCGCAGTATCGCACCGCGCGAGCAGCCTGGGATGCATTCACATCGCCTGATCCCGCCGAGATTGAGCGTTTTGTCGCAACCGATACGTCCGCGTTGCCGTTTATTGCCGCCGCCCTGCGACGTCATCTGGAACAGTTTCCCTCGGCCGACAACGGCTTGTCCCGCACGGAGGGCCAGGCGCTTTCCGTCCTTCGTGAGCAGGGTCCGCTCTCCGGGCCAGGGCTCTTCGTCGCGGTCCGGGATCTGGAGGAACAGGTCTTCATGGGGGACGGCACGTTTTATCGGACAGTGGCCGATCTGTCCGACGTTCCGCATCCGCTCGTTCAGATATCGGACACGCTTCAACACAGGCTGGGTGAAGTTACGATCACAGAAACAGGACGAAAGGTCCTTGACGGTCGAGCAGACCACATCGACTTAAACGGTATCGATCGATGGCTCGGCGGCGTCCATCTGAAGGGCGACAAGGCCGTATGGCGCTGGGATCGCGCGTCCGAACGGATTGTCAGCCATCAATAGCTCAAGCGTGTTGCCGAATTTACTCTCCGCAGTTGCACTGTAATGGAATGCCCGGCGGACG
>QHXA01000251.1:7390-7731 GCA_003222755.1 Acidobacteriota bacterium | reverse complement strand
AAGGCGGTCCGGGTACGCTGAACGAGGAGACTAAGATCGACATCCTTTCTTATATCCTCCAGCAAAACGGTTTTCCTGCAGGCACACAAGAACTGAAGAAGGACGTTTCCTCACTCGAAGACATTCGGCTTGCAAAGAAAGGAATCTGGGACGGCGTGTTCACAACAGCTCAAGCCGATCGTGGAAAAGCGGCGCTGCTGCAGAATGGATGCAACGGTTGTCACGGTCCCGATCTCGCCGGCGATCGCGGGCCTTCGCTGAAAGGCGAGCGATTTATCACCAGTTGGGAGAACAGCAGTGTGAATCGGCTCTTCACCAAGATCCGCGAAACCATGCCTCCA
>QHXA01000251.1:0-7304 GCA_003222755.1 Acidobacteriota bacterium | reverse complement strand
ATCTACAGAACTCGCTCTCGATGCCGGCGCGCTGGATAGTTTGCAGATTGTCCGCAAGGGCGCAGACGACGCCGGCGCACCGAATTTCGCGCTGGTGGAGGTGTTGGGCTGCCTCGCCGAAGGTCCAAACGGTCGTTGGATGTTGACCAATTCCACCACGCCTACCGTCACTAAAGACGAATCCGCAACTCCGGACGCATTGAAATCCGCAGAAGCCAGGCCGCTGGGAACCGAAACGTTTGAGCTTGTGAGTGTCAGTCCATCTTTCAAGGCCGAGACGCACAAAGGTCACAAGGTGGAGGCGCGAGGTCTCTTGTACAAGGATTCCTCCTACGCGGAACTCAATCTCACTTCGTTGGAGATGATCGCTCCCTCCTGCGGACACTGATACGTAGTTCAGAACGTCCGATTCCGCCACGCCAAATAAGGTCAGGATCTCTGAAGTTCCGGCTTCGACTCAACTTCCGCGTGCCTTGTTACCCAGCCCAAATAAATTGACTTTTCTAAACACGGGTTTCAAACTGGCACCACTTTTAGCTAGATGGATCATTCATTCAATACATTGATCTTCGAAAGCCCGCATTTTTCGCGAGATACCGGTATCTACCTGGATGGAGGTGATCGATGAACCGAGATTTCGTCCGAGCGGCGATAGCGGCCTGCTTTTTGTTCGGGATCAACGGATTTGCACAGGTCATTAATGCGACGTTGAGCGGGACAGTATCCGATGCGACCGGAGCATTGATTCCCGGCGTTGAAATTACAGCGACACAAACCGGAACGGGTGTGGTTTCAACAGTGGTGACTAACGAGTCGGGGACTTACCGGTTCGCCAGCCTTCAGCCAGGGACGTACCAGGTAAAAGCCTCATTGGCGGGCTTTCAGGGTCAGACATTCCAAGTCACGTTGGGTACGTCTCAACAGATCCGGCAGAATTTTACCTTGCAGGTCGGTACCGTGGCGCAAGCTGTGGACGTGTCCGTTGCGGCTGATCAACTTCTCACGGCGCAGTCATCGTCCGTCGGTAATGCACTTGCGCAAAAGCAGCTCGTGGACCTGCCGATTGTCGGCCGCAATGTACTGGACGTCGCGACGAGAATTATGCCAGGCGTTCGTGGGGACGGCCACGCGGATACCACCTTTGCCGGCATCACGGCGACTGGCGGAGGGAACGTGGGTATTTCAATGGACGGCGTGACCATGAACACGGGAAAACATGTGCAGGGTCTGAAGACGGCCACTTTTATTAATCCCGACATGATCGATGAAATCCGTGTTGTTGTCGCGGCTGTGGACGTCGAGGGACGCGGTTCAGCACAGATTCAAATGAGAACACGATCGGGAACGAACCAACTACACGGAGGCTTGACGTTTAACGTCCGCAACTCGGCTCTGAACGCCAACACCTGGTCCAATAACCGGCAACGCATCGCACCGTTATGGTACAACCGCCCGCAGTACACAGCGAGTCTTGGCGGACCGGTGATCAAGAACAAGACATTTTTCTTCGGGATGTTCGACGGCCAGGACGGATCGCAAAAAGAAAACGTCAACACGTTGGTCTTGACCGACACGGCTCGGCAGGGCATCTTCCGATTCTTTCCCGGGGTTAATAACGGCAATGCCGATGCAACATTTAGTGGTTCCGGAACCACACGTGTCGCTCCCGTTGTCGACAAGTTAGGCAACCCGCTGCCCTTCACTCAGATCCCTGGAGCGACAGGCTCAATGCAAAGCTTCAGCGTGTTCGGCGATGCGCTGAATCCGGGTGATCCGTTTCGGGCACGGATGGATCCGAGCGGTTTCATGACCAAGCTGATTGGGTTCATGCCTCATGCGAACGCTTTCGACGGTCCAAGTACGATCGGCGCTCTACCCGTCGACGGCTTGAACACCGCAGTGCACCGGTGGACCCGTCGCACGATTGCAGGTCCGGCCGGCGGGACTGGAGAAAATGTCGACGCGTACCGGCGCAAGCAGTTCAACATCAAGATCGATCATCATTTCAATCAGAACCACACGTTGACGGGAACTTTCATTCATGAATCGCACTACAGCGATAATAATCTCGTGCAGTTCTGGCCCACAGGCTGGGGCGGCGAGATCTCCGAGTACCCGAAGGTGATGACGGCTCAATTGACCTCGACGCTGACACCCACTCTTCTAAATGAATTCAAATGGGGACGCCGCGTCACGACCCTCTACTGGGATCCCGCCTATCACTCCTCCACACACGCGAAAGAAGCCATGGACTTCATGACGAAGATCAATGGTATTCCAATCCATCAGAGTCCGGTTCTGTTTCCGAGTCATATGATCAACATCACCGGCGGCGTCAACGGCGATCTGGGCAACACCAGTCCCTTGTCGACTTTTACCGATACGCTGAGTTGGACCAAGAGCAATCACGCCTTCAAAGCGGGCGTTGAATTTCGCTATGCCTCAACAACCGGCTGGTCAGCTGGAGGTCTTATGCCGACCGTCAATGGCGGCGCCGGCGATATCCCTGTGACTGGCATCGACAAGGTTGCCGGACTGCTGACGCCGAATCAAACGTTGGCGCAGAATCTGTTGTTGTCGTTGTCTGGGTCGGTCGACAGTATCACGGAGAAGTTCGAAACCCGGGAGCCAACGGATACAAAGTTCGTCGACTTCCGCGATACGTATTACAGCAAGGACAATCCACCCAAGACTTATGGAAGAATCCGGACCGCGATTCAGAACGAATTCAATTTCTTTGTCAAGGATGACTGGAAGATCACTCCTAGTTTCACCTTAAACCTGGGTATCCGTTGGGACCTGTTCCGGGTACCGCATTTCGAAAGCGCTACGGGCAAGAACTGGACGCGGGGTAACGAAGCCGTCTTCGGATATTCGGGCCGGAGTATTGCGAACTGGATGTCCGGTGGTACACCGCAGAAGGGCGACCTGACCCAAATTGTACTGACCGGCAGAGGCACACCGTATCCGGACCAAGGGATCTGGCCAAGTGACAAAAACAATTTTGCGCCTGCCGTAGGATTCGCCTGGTCGCCCACTTGGGCCGGAAAAGACAAAACCACGGTGCGCGGTGGATACCAAATCGCCTACCAGTTGCCTGGTAATACGCTGTCGTGGATCGATGCGGACGTCGGAAACATGCCGGGTCTAGGCTATCAACCGACAGACCAGGGAAGCGGTACATACCGAGATTTCTCGAATATCACGGTTCCGCTTCCGGTGAAAGCAACACCTACTTCGGTGTTCCCGATCACGGAACGATCACAGACGCTCTCCATATACGCTCCCGATTACACCACGCCGTATGTTGAGACCTTCACGTTGGGAGTGACGCGGGCCCTGGCCTCGAATCTCACGCTGGACGTCCGTTATATCGGTACTCGCGGCTTGAAGCTTCACTCCACGATGAATCTCAACGAAGCGGACTTCAGGAACAATGGGGTGCTCAAAGCGCTAGAAATCACGCGGACCGGCGGCGATGCGTTGATGTTCGATCAGATGTTCAAGGGGCTGAATCTCGGAAGCGGTGTCGTTGGTACGGCCATCTCAGGGTCTGAGGCGCTGCGCCGGAATTCATCATTCCGAAGTTTCGTCGCGAACGGCGACTTCGCAAATGTCGCTCGAGCCCTGAACACAACGAATGTCGGCACCGTACAACCCGCGGGTCAGATCATTGCCGGTGGCACACTCCGGTCGAGCGGATTGTTTCCGGAGAATTTTTTCGTGGTCAATCCGCAGTTCGCCACGATCAACTATCGGAACAATTCGGACAGCTCGAACTATCACTCGTTGCAAACCCAGTTCACCGCACGGCCGGCGCACGGCGTCACGTATCAGGCTACGTACACGTGGAGCCGCAGCCTGGCAACAAGCGGCGGCGTGAACTCCGGCGGGGGTTTCAATGGTCTGTATCGCGATCTTTTGAACCGGAATGCCGACTATACCCTGCAGTCAACGCATCGTGCTCACGATTTCCGCAGTTATGGTACGTTCCAGCTACCTTTCGGTCCAGGCAGGCTGCTTGGTGGCAACAGTTCCGGCTGGCTTGCGCGACTGATTGAGCGCTGGGATTTCGGTGCGATAGTCAATCTCACGTCAGGAGCTCCATTGAATATTGTGGGCGGGAATACGATCTACGCCTTAGGCACTCCAGACATTGTTGGCGCCTTTCCGCGAGAAGGACAAGTTGCCTGGCCGCTGAAATCCGGCAATGCATTTGGAAATTTCTTTTCGCAGCAGTATCAAAGAGTGCCCGATCCGGCGTGCGCCAGTGTCGCTTCAACGCTCACCTCCTTTTGCACACTTACTGCCCTTGCGGATGCCAATGGAACTATAGTATTGCGGAATGCGGCGCCCGGACAGCTGGGCACGCTGGGACTGCGTCCGATCGAGGGGTCGGGAAGTTGGGACTTTGATGCGAATATTCAAAAGAGTATGAAGATTGGGGAGTCGAAGAATCTGACATTCCGCATGGATGCGCAGAACCTGTTCAATCACCCGACTCCAGGCGCTCCCAACTTGAACATCAATTCGGGTACGTTCGGGGAAATTAATTCCAAAACGGGCAACAGAACCCTGCAAGGCCAAATCCGTTTTCAGTTCTAATTCGGGGTCAGACGTATAAATCACCTGAATTCAATTGAAGTTGATACCGAATGTAGGTGATTTATACGTCTGACGCCGAATTGAGGAGCTTTATGCGCGCAACAAATGTGCTACACGTTCTGCTGATGACATTCATGCTTGCAGGTGTTTCAGCGGCAACCGCCTTCGCACAGACGGATTTTTCCGGCGAATGGACGGTGGTGCGTTCGCAGGACAATACCGAAAATCCGTGGATAGGCGACTGGTTCGGTTTGCCGCTGAACGCGGCGGGCCTTGCACGGGCCGAGAGCTGGGATGCATCGATTCTGTCATTGCCTGAATACCAGTGCCGTCCGCACGGGTGGGCATACATCTACCGCGGTCCGACCGCGATGCGGATTTCGAAAGAAGTGGACCCGTTCTCGCGTGAGGTCGTCGCGTATCACCCGGAATGGCACCAGTCGACCGATAGCCCAGTATTTTTCGATAGCCGACAGCGTCCTCCTGAGGAAGCACCACACGTGTGGGGTGGGTTCTCAACGGCGACGTGGGAAGGCGACATCCTTCGCATCGAGACCACACATTTGAAGGAAGATTACATCCGGCGGAACGGCGCCATGGCCAGCGATGAGGCGGACGTCACTTCCTGGTGGATCCGGCGCGGTGATTATTTGACCTGGATCAACATCGTGCATGATCCGCTGTATTTGTCGGAGCCGCTGATTCGCAGCTCGGAATATCGATTGAACGTCAATTCGCTGGTGCCCGCCCACCCGTGCACAGCCGTGTACGAAGGTCTGGAGAAAGGCAAGGTGCCGCACTTCCTTCTCGGTGAGAATCCGTTTCTGAAGGACATTCGGGCACGTTATGGCGTGCCGGCTGATTTGCCAACGGGTGGTCCCGAAACAATGTACCCGGAGTTCCAACGCCAGCTGCGCAACAGCGACTTTTCAAGTGGAGACCGGCGCGCGCCGAGGCCACAGCAATGAGCGACCGTTTAGCTGTACTCGTTACCATAGTGGCTGTGTTTCTCACGGCATTCGACGGCGTCTTTATCGCCGGGCAGCAGCCGCGTCCTGGTGGTGAGATTCGTGTCCTGCCGCCGCGAGGCAACATCTTTATGCTTGCCGGAGGCGGCGCGAACATCGTCGCGTCCGTCGGACGGGATGGTGTGCTTCTAGTGGATACCGGCACTGCGGAGATGGGGGAGAAAGTGCTGGCAGCCGTTCGAGAACTCTCTCGTCAAGTGACGTCGTCACCCATGCGTCAACAATCTTGCGTCGGATTGGTGCATTGTCAGTGGTGGGACGGCTCCAGATTTCTCGGCACGACCGTCTCTCCGCCGGCACCACGCCCCATTATCGGCATCATCAACACCAGCTTCGATCCGGATCACATGGGTGGAAACGCCGCCATTGTGAACGCCGGCAGGAGCTACGGAGCGAGAGAAGGAGAGGGTGCCTGGGTTATCACGCACGAGAATGCACCGAAGCGTGCGGCCCAGCCTTCGCTGGTGCCGTCAGCCGCGTTGCCGACTGAGACTTACTTCGGCACCGACAAGAAGTTGAACTTCGTTAATGGCGAAGGCGTCGTCGTGTGGCACCGGCCTACCGCACACACCGATGGCGATAGCGTGGTGCAGTTCCGCGGGTCGGAGGTGTTGGCGGCCGGCGATGTGCTCAACATGGCCAATTACCCGGTGATTGATATCGAGAAAGGCGGAAGCGTACAGGGGATCGTCGATGCGGCGAATTGGATTCTCGATATGGCCGTGGTGGAGCACATGATGGAAGGCGGAACGATAATCGTTCCCGGACACGGCCGGATCACCGATTCTGCTGACGTTGCGTACTACCGCGACATGGTGACCATCGTCCGTGATCGCGTACGGGAGATGATCAAGCGCGGCATGACGCTTCCGCAAATCAAGGCGGCGAAACTGACCAGGGACTACGACCCGCGCTTCGGCAGAAATCCCTCTTGGACACCGGACATGTTTATCGAGGCGGTATATCGCAGTCTCAACACCAAGGGTAAAGAATAGAAGTATGCGCAGACTGCTTTTCGCAGGATTGCTCGTCATGATTCCGTTGTGCCTCTACGCGCAGAACCGCGGCACAGCACCGCTGACTGGTCGAACGGCGGCGCCTTTCGACATCACGGGCTATTGGGTGGCGTTGATCACCGATGACTGGCGATATCGCATGCTCACTCCGCCGAAGGGCAATGTCGATTATCTGCCGGTCAATGCAGAGGGAAGGCGGATCACCGAAGCATGGGATACTGCAAAGGATGAAGCCAACGGTGAGCAGTGCAAGGCGTACGGCGCCGGAGGCGTCATGCGTCTCCCCGGCCGCCTGCACATCACGTGGGAAAGTGACAATACCCTCCGGATCGACACCGATGCAGGCACGCAAACGCGCCGGTTCTTCTTCGGGGGCTCGCAATCGCCTCCTACCCAGCCGACATGGCAGGGATTCTCGGCCGCACGCTGGGACGTGCCGGGGAGAGGCCGAGGGGTCGCTGCGAGCGGTTACGGACAATTGACGGTCACTACCACTCATCTGCGTCCCGGTTATCTTCGCAAGAATGGGATTCCCTACAGTGGCAGTGCAGTCTTGAACGAGCATTTCGTTCGTTTGGTCGATAAGGGCGGGCAGGAATACCTCGCGCTAACAGTAGTTGTCGATGATCCCCAGTATCTGCAGCAGCCTTACATC
>QHXA01000340.1:8331-14260 GCA_003222755.1 Acidobacteriota bacterium | reverse complement strand
ATCGGAAGCGCCGTGAATCTCGCCGCCCGCCTCTGCGGACATGCAATGCCGATGTCGATAATCGTTTCCAAAGCCGTCCGTGACGCGGCGATAGGCGATAACCGTCTCCGCTTCCATTCCGACCGGCCGGTGACCATCCGCGGCTTGAAGGATCTGGTGACTGTCTACACATTGTCACCCGCACAGGACTCGACGCGGCGAGTATTTGTTTAGGCGGTGCCCGTTGATGACATAAGATGAGCCGATGAAGATTCAGCCTGATCGACGCCAGTTCTTGAGCACCGCCGCCCTGTTGATCGTGCGGTCAGCAGTCGGTTCACCGGCGCCGTCACAGCAAGTCACAACCTTTGTGGGAACTGGAACTCGCGGCGTAGCGGCAGACGGCGATGAAGCCGATCGCGCTCAAATCAACAATCCTTTCTTTTCGGTGATGGGACCGGATGGTGCGCTGTACTGGTCGGATTTTGGCACGAATCGGGTTCTGCGAGTCGACTTGCGCACGAAGCGAATTTCGGTCGTGGCAGGTAACGCAACCAAAGGCTATTCGGGTGATGGTGGACCCGCAAAATCGGCCAGCCTGAACGGACCTCATGAAATCCGATTCGACAGCAAGGGAAATCTCTACATCGACGAGCGCGATAACGCTGTCGTCAGGCGCGTCGATATGAAATCCGGAATCATCTCGACCGTGGCTGGCAGCGGTAAGCCTGGTTACGCCGGCGATGGCGGTCCTGCCACACAAGGCCAATTCAATCAGCCTCACGGCATCACTCTGGATCGCGCTGACAACCTCTACATATGCGATCCGCTCAACAATCGCGTCCGCAGAGTCGACGCGAAGACGGGAATTCTCACAACGTTTGCTGGAAATGGTCAGAATAGCCGCCCTCCCGATCAAGGTTCGCTGACGGCGGTTTCTCTTGCGGGACCAAGATCACTGGAGATCACGAGAGATGGGAAATGGTATCTGGCATTGAGAGAGGGCAACAGTATCTTTTCCATTGAACCGACAAAGGCCACATTGAAACGCATCGCAGGAACAGGCGAGAGCGGCTATTCCGGAGACGGCGGTCCCGCACTAGCAGCGCGCTTTGGCTCTCTCGGTCCTGGAGGATTAACCGGGCCAAAAGGACTCGCAATCTCTGATGACGGACAAACGATGTTTGTTGCCGACTGTGAGAATCACGTCATCCGCAAGATCGATTTGAGGACCGGAATTATTTCGACAGCTGTCGGAACCGGCGAACGCGGCGATGGGCCAGACGGTGATCCCGCGAAGTGCAAATTGTCGCGGCCACACGCTGTACTCGTCCGGGGACGAACACTCTACATCTCAGACAGCGAAAACAACAGAATTCGCACACTGACTTTTTAAGCTGTACGTAGTCGCGCGGCTTCAGCCCGCGTTCCGAATCCGGAAACGCGGGCTAAAGCCACGAAGCTGTAAATAAATTACGGCAGCGCGAAGTCCCCTCCTTGGCGCGCGAAGCGCAAGCGCGATAGCGCGCAGCCTCGAGAAAGGAGGAATGGCCGCGCCATCAGAAAAATATCGCGAAGCGACCTTGGCTGGCGCGGACGGGGTGGTTCGTTCAAGTGATTCATTTCGTTGATCAGCACCACCCCGCCTGCGCCTTAACAAGGTTGCTTCGCGATATTTTCTTGACGGCGCAGTCACCCCTCCTCATCTGAGGGTCATCTGAGGAGGGGACTTTTTCAGCACGGCTGTCCCGGCTTCGGGGGACACTGCCCGCTTTTGCAGCGCCCCCGGAGTTGTGGCGAATTGTCTCGCTAGCGGAGCGGAGGAGGAATGGGAATTGATGGGGTTGGAGCCAGAATCTCTTCCAACTCCTCAATGTTCTCCAGGTCGATTTCATCTGCCGATATTGCTCTCTCATCACGACGATTCATTGTCCGCATGACATACTCCTTTGCTGTTTGTCAGATTCGGGCAGCTGGCTAGTTTCTTCATCGCATCCAGTCCAAGAGCCAGACGCCTGTAATCGATGGGCTAGAGGCAAGCCGTCTGCCAGTCGCGGGATTCAATGAATGTGGTGATTTGCGTAAAGCTGCTTTGCGATAGGCCGTAAAACACTATCAACAGCGATAAAAGCCTATCAATTCCGATTGCCAAACCATCGGTGTGACTGCGAGCCGACTGACGCTGTTTGCGATCAGGTATGGCTATAATTTCTACCCGACGAAATAAAAGCACATGTCGAAGACTCGCATCATCGATGCTGTGAAAGACCTGGACCTGGAATCGACGAAGAAGTTGTTGGAGACCAAACCGTCGCTCCTCACCGTAACGGATCGTCAGGGCCGCAACCTACTGCATCTCGCGTGTTCCGCATCCTGTAAGAAGCTGAAGGTGCCTGAGGCGGTGTCCGCTCGTATGGTGAATTTTCTGCTGGACCAGGGATTGGATATCGAGTCACCAGTAGGCCGCGACGCCTGCACGGTTCTGTTTTTCGCAGTTGCCCGCGGGCGAAATCCAACTTTGGTCAAACTCCTGATCAAACGCGGCGCGAAGGCGACTTCTGCACCTGGGGGAGGATTGTTCGCGGCGAGTTGGTGGGAAGACATCAAGAATCTCGATTTGTTGCTCCATGCCGGCGCACCGATCGACGTCGTCGTTGGAGTCACGCCCTTCCTGGCCTGCTGGTGTTGGCGAAAATTCGAAGCGGCCAAATTCCTCGCGGTCAAGGGTGCTAACGTGAATTTTCAGGATCAGAAAGGCAGAACCGCATTACACCACGGGATAGAAAAAGAGTTCGATCCGGCTCTCCTCAAATGGCTCGTCGAACATGGCGCCTCGCCGGACTTCGAAGATCAGGATGGCGTTTCCGCGAGGTTGAAGGCATCGCGAAAACGAGACAAGAGGTTCCTCGCGGCTCTCCTTTAAACTCAGCGCGATTTCGGCAGGTTCTGCTTATTTTTTTTGTAAATCTCTGGCAACTTTCTCCACGTCGCTCCAAACGCGAAGCAGGTTACCGCCCCATAATTTGGCGATTTGCTGCTCGGTATACCCGCGGCGTACCAACTCCAACGTGACGTTGAACGCTTCGGCAGCGCTGTTCCAGCCGTCAATACCGCCTCCACCATCGAAGTCGGAAGAAATTCCAACGTGATCGATTCCGATTAGTTTCACGGCATAGTCGATATGGTTCACGAAGTCCTTTACTGTCGCGGGGCCGGCGGCTGGCCACTTCGCATCGATTTCAGCCACCCTCTTGTCGTATTCAGCACGCCGCGCGGGGGAAAGCGCATCCAGGCCGGCAACTGCGGTTCCACCACCACGCGCGGCGGAAACGTTGCGCGTATCTTCGATTGGGCATCGCGGCTGCGGGGGTGCAACGACGGCATTCCTAGGCCCGCGCACACTAAACTCATCACGCAGTTTGGCGAGCGCTGCTGTGCGTTCCGGCGGGTCGCTTTTCAAGTATGCTGAAAGCGCGACCATCTGAATGACGCCACCATTCTTCTTTAGGGCGAGCAACTGCTCGTCATCCATGTTGCGGCTCACGTTGGCCAGAGCACGTACGGAAGAGTGCGATGCAATGATGGGCGCCTTGGAAAGTTTTACTGTTTCCATCATTGATCCCTTCGATGGATGAGAAACATCGATCATCATGCCGAGGCGGTTCATCTCCGCGATCACCTCGCGGCCGAGCGACGACAGGCCGTTGTGGTAGAGATAGCCTTGCGATTCTCCGGTATTGGAATCCGATAATTGGCTATTGCCATTGTGCGCGAGCGACATGTACCGGGCACCGCGGTCGTAGAATTCTTTGACACGTTTCAGGTCCAGCCCGATCGGATACCCGTTCTCAACGCCGATCACGGCAATACGAAACCCCTTCTCGTGAAGTTTAATAACATCCGCAGAAGTCAGCGCCAGCCGGATCTTGTCAGGCGCGATCTGTTCAGTGAGCCGATGGATCGCGGCGAACTTCGCGATGGCTTGCTTGTACGCATTGTTATAGCCGTCTGGCGTCAGCGGGCCCTGTCCCACGTAAACGATCATGAAAGAGACGTCCATATCACCCTCGATCATCTTCGGGAGATTGACCTGTGTGGTCAGACGCATCGTGTAATTGCATTCCGGCGTGAAATAGTTCGGATCGATGTCGTTGTGGGTATCGAGCTTAATCACTCGATCGTGGATAGCTTTGGCTCTTGCAGCTAGAGCGCTCTCGGTGGACGAGGTTTGGCCGGCGGTTTGAAACGATGCGCCCACAGCCACGGCGAGAATCGCGACCGTGGAAATACATTTGGACACGGATTCCTCCTGTTGTCGGCGGCTTCAAGAAGTATAGTCCGTTCGAGAAATGATAAGTGCAAGGTTACGGGTCCTGACGGTGCTAGTATTGGTCGCGTCAAGCTGTCGTGGCCAGAGCGGGCCTGCTGAAATGTTACGGGTGGATCAGAAATCGAATAACACGGAAGTGGTTCTTGTTGTCGGACGAGAACTGGAGGTTGCTCTGCCGGAAAACCCTACGACCGGATTTCGTTGGGAGTCACTGTCGAGTGGGGAGCCCTCATGCGTCCTGCTTGATAATGCCTTCGATCCGCCGTCTCCTGCAGTGCCTGGCCGGGGTGGCACGCGTCGATGGCACTTCAAAGGCGAGCGGGAAGGTTCGGGCCATATCGAGTTGGTCTACCGCCGAGCGACCGAGCGTGACCAGCCTCCAGCCCAAACCTTCAAGATTACGGTGCGCGTTCAGCGATAACGATCACTCGATCGATCGGATCGTCCAAAAGTCATCAGACAGATTGGAATCGAGCAGATAAGCGTAAGGCATAAATGCGTAGCCGCCCTTTCCCCAACTCTTGCCCCAGGAATTTCGAAAGACGAACTGATGAGTCGTGTCGTCATAACCCACGGCAAGCACGGCGTGACCGCCTAGAACTCCCCCGGTCGGCATCGGAATATCACCTGTTTTCGTGTCGAACGGGAAGTTTTCATAAACAGTAAAGCCGAACACGAACGGATATCCGCTGGCTAGACAACCTTTCATCGACGTTAAGGACTGCGGGATTCTCTGGTAGCTCAAGATCTGGTGCTTCTTGGCTTCGGTATAGCAGCTGGCAGGCGGCTTCTGTGCAAACTTACATGTTGAGCAAGGCATGCCTTCTTCAGCTGGCGGCGTGTCGTCATAAGGCCAAAGCGATTCCGGACAGGCACCAAGCTTCGCAACGGACTTGATCCCGTCTCGAATCTGTGCGCCGCTGTCCGTCAAGATGTTATGTTCCATACTCCTCTCGTTGTAATAAATGAACAGACGAGAGGGAGTAGCTTGTTTCTGTGCCTGTTTGATTTGATCAAACTCGATCGCACCGCTGACAGCGTTTGCGGTGCAACTCCCAAGGCGTCCCTGATCGTAGACTGTCTTAGGACATTTCTTTCGTAGGTCTACCTTTGCCGGCAGTTTCTTGAGCACCGCGGCTGGTGCGGCATACAGAAAATCCCGCTGGTCCGGCAAATCCGGTATCCAGCCCAGGCCCTTTTTTGAATTTGGCATGACAAAGCCTCCCTGATGTGTACGCGACTTCCGAGTTCTTCAATATCTGCATCACCAAGCGGCCCAGACGCGGGGGCGCGCATTTCACAGGCCGTGTTCGCCTCGAGTTCTAAGAAAAAATTCTAGGACGGGTGCATGGGGATAATTCCCTCGCCCAACCGTCCCAGAATTCACGTCATGCTATCACGCCGCAAAAATTGCGAAGACACGCTGCGAATCACGAAACCGACTGCTTTTGCGCTTAGAATCGTTTCAATTCCCGGCGAGCTTCGTCTTCGTCGTGATGGCGATGAGCGCTCGGAATCAATAATGTTCCGCTGAGGAGGCCGCGATCGCAAACGACGACGAAGTTTTCAGCGTCGAGGCCCAAAAGCAGGCTGCTCGGTTGCGCGAGGAAATCGATTCGT
>QHXA01000340.1:7618-8291 GCA_003222755.1 Acidobacteriota bacterium | reverse complement strand
GATGGCGGCATTCGGACGGGCAGCCACCGTATCGCAGTGGGCCGCTGCTGCTGGTGAAGATGTCACGCAGTTGGACGAGATTATCGACCAAGGCTTCTACATCATGCGCAGGGCAGGCCGCAAACCCGCGTATCTGTTCCCCGTGGCGGACATTCAGATTCCCCAGATTTACTTCCTTGACACCACAGCAGGCAGTTCATAGAGTCGCCACACAACTTTAGTTTCGGAGATTGAATCTGATGAAGCGGATGGCGGTTCACATAGGACTTGCTGCGTTGTTTTATTCGATAACCTGCGGCTCGCTTGGGGCGCAGTCAACGGCTGAAGTCAGCGGTACAGTTAAGGATCAGACAGGTGCAGTGTTGCCCGGGGTAGAAGTCACCGCGACGCAGACCAGCACGGGTCTGAAGCGGAGCGTCGTGACCGATGAAGCCGGCTCATACATACTCACGAAACTTCCCGTCGGGCCCTATCGGTTAGAGGCGGCTCTCCCTGGCTTCCGCACATTTGTACAAACAGGCATCGTGCTGCAGGTCGGCGCAAACCCCGTGATCAACCCCGTTCTTGAAGTAGGTCAGGTTTCCGACCAAATCGAGGTTCAAGCAAACGCGGCGCTGGTGGAAACGCGCACTACAGGCGTTAGTCAGGTGATGGATAACGTTCGTGTGGTGGA
>QHXA01000340.1:4647-7538 GCA_003222755.1 Acidobacteriota bacterium | reverse complement strand
TGGCGGGCGGCTTGTCCAATGGCGTGACATTCCTCTTAGACGGTGCATCGCACAACGATCCTTTCAACAACCTGAATTTGCCCTTGCCCTTCCCTGATGCACTTCAGGAATTCAAGCTGGAGACCAGCGGATTGTCGGCACAATATGGGCAACACTCGACCGGCACAGTAAACGCCGTCACGAAGTCAGGGACTAATGATTTCCATGGCAATCTTTTCGAATTCGTTCGCAATGGCGCTCTGAACGCGCGCAACGCTTTCGCTTCGGACCGCGACACGCTAAAGCGGAACCAGTATGGCGGAACATTCGGTGGACCGATTGTGAAGAACAAGCTCTTCTTCTTTGGGGCATACCAAGGCACGAAGATACGCGCGACGCCAAACCCGCAGTTTGCGACTATTCCCACGCCCGCAATGGTCGCGGGTGACTGGACGACCATAACCTCACCGGCTTGCAATGGCGGCCGGCAGATCACATTGAGAGCACCATTCGTCAACAACAAGATTGATCCCGCGTCATATTCTGCAGTGGCATTGCGCACGCTGGAACATCTGCCCACACCGACCGATCCATGCGGCCAAGTTCAATTCGGAATCAAGCCCAGCACCAACGAAGATATATCCATCGGAAAAGTCGACTACCAACGTAGCGAGAAACACTCGTTGCTCGCCCGTTACGAACTCGCGCACGTCGTCGACCCACCGAATCCGGTTGACCCTCGAAACCTGCTGAGCACGGGCACGACGACCAACGGTCCTTACACGACGTATCCGGTCGTCAACGACTGGAAAACGCAGTCGCTTGCGCTGGGGGATACCTACCTGATCGGCAGCAACATCGTCAGTTCGTTCCGCGCAACACTGCTTCGGCCAACAAACTTCAGGGGGCAGCCGCCGAAGGAGGTCTCGCCCGAGGAACTCGGAATAAAGGGAATTTGGAACCCGCCGGATTTGGCCAACAGGATTATCGGCGTCAGCGTCTCAGGTGCGTTCAGCTTCAGCGGGCAAGGGGGGAACGTCCCTGGTCTGACGAACTCGACAGCAGCTCAGTTTGGCGAGGATCTGAGTTGGTTACAGGGAAAGCATCAGTTTGGGTTCGGAGCAAACTACATCCATTCGCTAATGAACTCGAGCGCGTATACCACCACGGCCGGGAACTTTGCATTCACCGCGGCGAATACCGGGTTATCGCTCGGTGATTTTATGCTCGGGAAACCGAACACATATTCACAGAATGGTGTTAATTACTACAACTTTCGCAGTAATTACGCCGGCATGTATGCACAAGATACGTGGAAGGCAAATTCCCGGCTGACGATAAACGCCGGCATCCGATGGGATCCTTACTTGCCGATGTATTGGAAGGATGGCGTGACTTTCCATTTTGACAAAAAGTGGTTTGACCAGGGTATCCGAAGTTCGGTGTACAGGAATGCTCCGGCCGGCGTTCTTTATTCAGGCGACGCTGGAGTTCCGAATAGTGGAAAGGTTCAGCCAAATCAGTGGGCAAACTTCTCACCGCGTCTGGGACTTGCTTGGGATCCGAAAGGGAATGGCCGAATGACTATTCGGTCCTCCTATGGCCTGTTTCGGGATTATCCGGAATTCTACAAGTTTCAATTGGTGAGGTCTTCACCGCCTTGGACCAGTACCGTCATTCTCCAAAGCCCGCCAGGGGGTTTTGAAGATCCGTGGCAGGGTTATCCCGGAGGAAGCCCGTTCCCGACCGTCGTCACCAAGGACATCGGATTTCCTACTTCGGCGACGTGGGTGAATGTGCCGCTGGATCTTCCCTCGGTTTATGTCAATCAGTGGAATCTCAGTGTCCAGAGACAAATCGGTGCCAACTGGTTGGTCTCCGCGAATTATATTGGCAATAGCGTGATTCACCTGTTGAACATCAGTGAAGGCAATCCCGCCATCTACCTGCCCGGCAGCAGTTGCGTGATAGCCGGCAGGACGTATAGTCCGTGTTCTTCGACCTCGAATACAACGCAGCGAAGAAAGCTGTTCCTCCAAAACCCCGACCAGGGGCAATACTACGGAAACATCGTCAATTTGGATTCGGGCGGAACGATGAGTTATAACGGGCTGCTGCTTACAGCGCAGCACAGAGCCAGCAATGGTCTGACGGTGCAAGCCAACTATACGTGGTCTCACTGCATCAATACCGGTACGAACCAGCTGTTTCAGAATACTGGCGGATATATTCCTGAACGTCGCGGAGCGAACCGTGGAAATTGCGCTGGACTTGAGGTAGACCGGCGGCACAACTTCAACTTCTCGACGGTCTATGCGATACCGCGATTCGCAAACGGTCGGCTGAAGGGCGTATTAACGGGATGGCAGGTTTCAGGTATCGTCAAGATCCTGTCTGGTAGCTACGTGACGGTATCGTCCGGCATCGACAATGCATTATCGGGGACCAACGACCAAACAGCGAACCAAGTGCTTGCGAGCCCTTACGCGGCTGACCGGCACATTAATCACTGGCTCAATCCGGCAGCCTTCGCTCAACCTGTCACGGGGACATACGGGAACCTGGGCCAACGCAATATTGCCGGGCCGGGATCGATCGGAATCGACATGGGTCTTACCCGAAAGTTCCAGGTTCGTGAACGACAGTCAGTAGAGTTCCGCGCGGAAGCATTCAATTTGCCGAACCATGTGAATCCAGGCAATCCCGTGACAAATCTGACGAGCACCACG
Source organism: Acidobacteriota bacterium (assembly GCA_003222755.1). GTDB lineage: Bacteria > Acidobacteriota > Terriglobia > 20CM-2-55-15 > 20CM-2-55-15 > 20CM-2-55-15. The sequence continues at coordinate 4,830 of QHXA01000340.1, read as the reverse complement.
TTTGGTAAGATTCAGTCCGCAAATGATCCGAGGATTCTGCAGCTGGCACTCAAATATATCTTTTAGGCGAGGCGAAAAAAATAAGGCAATTTAGCTCTTCGCGTTCTAAGCTAGACTGCGATACCGGTAGGTCTCTGAGTCCAGGACGGCGTTAAATGCGAAAGTTTGCAGTAACAAGCTTTG
>QHXA01000340.1:3593-4636 GCA_003222755.1 Acidobacteriota bacterium | reverse complement strand
AACGGTCCAACGAGTGGGCCGCCCGGTTAGCTCCGTTGCTCGATCATTCCGTCTTCGGCCGGCATTTGCCTTGTTTCGGCAAGATGGAAAAGTCCGAAACGCACCAATGGCAGACAAAAATTGTCGAGCCGGGTTTCGTGGTTGAATCGCCTCGCGAAGCCGTCGCCGTCCCGACTTGTTCGGGTCGCCACCCGGTGCCGTCGTATTGCGGCTATTCTGGCACTTGGACCGGCCAGCCGTTTTCCCCTCGCGCTCCCCCTCGCCAGATCTGACCGGATTTTCGGCAACGTTTTACAACTGTTCGCTTGACGATTGGTCAATTTTCAGAGTTGATTCATACATTTATGATTTTTTCACGGAGCTTGGCAGCAGCACTTTTAATTTCACCTGTTTGGAGTTGTACAGCGAATACGGCCGCACCTCCGTCCTCTAACGGCATTCCGGTTGTCGTCGCAAAGGTTTCGCAAAAACTGATGCCGGTGGAAGTCACTTCCGTCGGCAATGTCGAGCCAATTTCGACTGTGGCGATAAAGGCTCAAATTTCCGGTGAACTCCTCGAGGTTCATTTCAACGAAGGCGATTTCGTCCGGAAAGGTCAATTGCTCTTCACCATTGATTCTCGGATACTCCGGGGTCAGGTAGCGACAATGCAAGCCAACATCGAAAAGGATGAGGCCCAATTGAAACAAGCGGAGGCCAACCTCGCCCGGGAGATTGCTCAATTGGAGTATGCGCGAGCGGAGTCGAAGAGGTACGCGACACTTCAGGAGAGCGGCGTGATCGCAACGAGTAGCTCGGAGCAAGTTCGCGCACAAGCAAATGCTTTGGAGGAATCCGTTCGCGCGGACCGGGCCGCGATCGACAACGTCCGTGCCATTCTTGTCGTTGACCAGCACGCGCTCGGAGGCGCCAGGCTGCAATTGAGCTATTGCACGATCTACTCTCCAATTGACGGCCGTACCGGCGCAGTAATGTTGAAACCCGGGAATCTCATCAAGCCCGTCGATGTGCCTATCGTCATCGTCAATCAGACGAATCCGATC
>QHXA01000340.1:0-3581 GCA_003222755.1 Acidobacteriota bacterium | reverse complement strand
TTTACGGTCCCGCAGCAATATTGGCCGGATATCAGAAAGAATATGAAGGAAGGCGTACTCCATGCCGCAGCCACAGTGCCGCAGGATCCGGCCCATCCGAAACAAGGTCATGTGATTTTCGTCGACAACGCGGTGGATGCGACTACCGGGACTCTGCACATGAAAGCATCGTTCGAGAACTCAGAGAATCAGTTCCTGCCGGGCATGTTTGTGAATGTGGTGCTCCGGCTCTCGGAACAACCGAATGCGAAGGTCATCCCGACTCAGGCGCTGACAGAAGGCCAGAATGGGACATTCGTGTACGTCGTGAAATCAGACAACACAGTTGAACTCCGGCCAGTCGTGTCAAGCCGCACTCACGAGGGTAATGCGGCTATCGATAGCGGACTCGAGCTCGACGAAATCGTTGTTACCGACGGACAGGCGCGATTAACTCCCAAGTCCAAGGTTCAGATCAAAAACAATCTTAGCGGACAAGACGGCAGCGCAAGTCCCTGACACGAGGACAAGCTTATGAGCATTCCTGAATTATTTATTCGGCGGCCGGTTGCAACCACGTTAGTGATGGTTGGTATTTTGATGTTTGGCATCGTGGGCTACGAGGCGCTGCCGGTGAGTGACTTGCCGAATGTCGACTATCCCACCATCCAGGTGCAGGCAAGTCTGCCCGGCGCAAATCCGGACACGATGGGGGCCGCGGTCGCCTTGCCGCTCGAGAAACAATTTTCTACGATTGCGGGTCTTGATTCGATGGTGTCGCAAAATACACTCGGCAACACGCGAATCACGCTGCAATTTAATCTGAAACGCAATCTGGATGGTGCGGCTCAAGACGTGCAAAATGCGATCTCGCAGGCAAGCCGGCTGCTGCCACAAAACATGCCGGCCCCTCCAGCCATCAGGAAGGTCAATCCAGCGGATCAGCCTGTCCTGCAGCTCGCTCTGTCCTCAGCCACGCTTCCGCTCTCCACCGTCGACGAATACGCGCAGAGCTTGATTGCACAAAGTCTATCGACCGTTCGGGGCGTCGCTCAGGTGCAGGTGTGGGGATCGGCCAAATACGCCGTGCACGTCCAATTGGATCCGCATGCGCTCGCCACACGGCAGATCGGTATCGACGAGGTCAATACCGCGCTTAATGATGGGAACGTCAATATCCCCGCAGGCGTGTTGTGGGGACCTCAGCGTACGATCACACTGCAGGCGACCGGACAGCTCTATAAGGCTGCGGATTATGCCAAGCTGAGTGTGGCGTATCGCAACGGCTCGCCGGTCAGACTCGCCGATCTTGGCCGCGTCGTCGACAGTGTTGAAAATCCTTACAACGCGAGTTGGTATTACGACGCAAACTCGCCGAAAGGCGTGCGTGCCGTCCAGCTTGCGATTAACAAACAGCCAGGAACCAACGTCGTCGAGGTAGTGGATGGAGTAAAGGCGATGCTGCCGAGCCTCCAGGCGCAACTCCCTCCCGCAATCTCAATGTACACTCTGTACGATCGTTCCTTCACCATTCGCAATTCCGTCGATGACGTCAAATTCACGCTAGAGCTTGCACTGTTTCTGGTGGTCCTTGTCATTTTTCTCTTTCTACGGAATCTGTCTGCGACGATCATTCCGAGCCTTGCATTGCCGCTGTCTTTGGTGGGCACCTTTGCGGTCATGTATCTGTGCGGCTATTCAATGGACAACCTTTCCTTGATGGCACTGACGCTTTCCGTCGGGTTCGTAGTCGACGATGCGATTGTCATGCTCGAAAATATTGTCCGCCACGTCGAAACGGGAAGAACGGTATTCCAGGCCGCAATGGTGGGGGCAAATGAAATTGGGTTCACCATCCTCTCGATGACCTTGTCGCTCGCAGCGGTCTTTATTCCAGTGCTGTTCATGGGTGGGGTTCTCGGCCGGCTCCTCAATGAATTTGCCGTGACGATTATATCCGCGATTTTGGTGTCGGGCTTTGTGTCGTTGACATTGACGCCGATGCTTTGCAGCCGCTTCATACGCTCGCACCGTAACGAACGGCATGGCCGGATGTTCAACTCCGTCGAGAGGGTCTGGAACGGGCTCGCAAACGTTTACGATCGCTGCTTGAAAGTCGTGCTCCGGCACCAACCGGCTACCCTGATGGTTTCTTTCCTTTTGCTGGTGGCGACCATCTATCTTTACCAGATCATTCCCAAAGGCTTTCTGCCGAGCGAGGATATCGAACAGTTCAACGCCACTACTGAAGCGGTGGAAGGCATCTCCTTCGACGCAATGGTGCAACATCAGAAACAAGTGGCCGAAATCGTCGCTCAACATCCGGCTGTCGCCTACGTCATGTCCCAACTCGGCGGTGACGCACGGAGCATCAATCAAGGGCAATTAAATGTGCGGCTGAAGCCGCGCTCGCAACGTCCACAGGTTGAGCAAGTCATGCAATCGCTGCGGCCCAAACTCGCCGCCGTGCCTGGAATCTCCGTGTACATGCGCAACGATCCGCCCATTCGAATCGGCGGTCTGCAAAGCAAAGCGCTCTTCCAGTTCACAATGCAAAGTCCGGATACGCAGAACCTCTTTCGTTCGGCGCTGGATTTCGAGGCAAAAATGCGGGCGTTGCCGCTGCTGGCGGACGTCAGCAGCGATCTTCAAATCCGCAATCCTCAAATCAATGTGCTCATAGCGCGCGATAGCGCGTCGGCCGTCGGCATCACTGCCAGCCAGATTGAAGATGCTCTATACTCCGCATACGGCTTGCGGCAAGTCTCGACGATTCTTGCGCCCAACAACCAGTATCGCGTGATCGTCGAGCTCGAGCCGGAATATCAGCGTGATGCCAACGCGATATCCATGTTGTATATCCGCTCCAAGACAACCGGCCAGCTGGTTCCCATCAGCGGTATCGCAAAACTATCGAACAGCTTGGGTCCCTTGTCCGTGAACCATCTGGGACAACTTCCAGCCGTCACCGTCTCTTTTAATCTCAAGCCGGGTTATTCCATTGGGGACGCTGTGAATCAGATCAATGAGCTGGCGCGCAGTTCCCTGCCTGCGACAATCACCACGACCTTCCAAGGCAATGCCCAGGCTTTTCAGTCCTCTCTTTCAGGATTGGGCTGGTTGGTCCTCATGTCGATTTTGGTGATTTACCTCGTGTTGGGCATTCTCTATGAGAGCTTCGTTCACCCCATCACGATCCTTTCGGGTCTGCCCTCCGCAGGCTTCGGCGCTCTTTTATCTCTCTATCTTTTTCATATGGCCGCGGTGAAAGGGTGGATTTCACCGTTGCTGGATATGAATCTGGACGTTTATGGATTCGTCGGTGTCATCATGCTGATCGGTATCGTCAAAAAGAACGCGATCATGATGATTGACTTTGCAATCGAAGCCCAGCGGACCGAAGATAAGACGGCGGCAGAGGCAATCTATCAAGGGTGCCTGGTGCGATTCCGGCCGATCATGATGACCACCATGGCAGCATTGATGGGTACATTGCCGATCGCGCTGGGCTTCGGCGCAGGAGCGGAATCGAGACGAGCTCTCGGCGTATCCGTAGTTGGCGGGCTTTTCTTCTCTCAAGTCGTGACGCTCTTCCTCACTCC
>QHXA01000339.1:1836-6999 GCA_003222755.1 Acidobacteriota bacterium | reverse complement strand
CATCTATCTCCGGACGAATGCGTATCGAAGGAGAACCCTTACCCCAGAATTTTCGCGCAAGCGTCAATCTGCGTCCGGCTGTGTTGGGCGGCTTTGCTGGGCCTTCGCCGCGTCCGTCACAAGCGAATGCGGACGGAACGTTCAGTACTGAGGGAGTTGTTCCGGGCGAATATCGAGTGACAGCCAATCTCCAGTTTGGCTCTAGCCAGATGAACTTGTACGTGAAGGAAGTCCGGTTCGGCTCTACGGACGTTCTGACTCATTCGATGGTGGTAACAGGACCTACTTCAGACACGCTTGAGGTAGTGTTCGGGAAGAACGCAGGCCAGGTTAGCGGGACAGTACGTGCCGATTCGCAACAGCTGGTGTCAAGTGCTCAGGTCGTTCTCGTTCCCGGTCAGCGCGACCGGCACGATTTTTACAAGTTTGCGATCAGTAGTCAAAACGGTCAGTTCAGGTTCCCGTCCGTGCCGCCCGGTACGTACAAAATCTTTGCCTGGGAAAACGTCGAGCAGTTTTCATGGTTCGATCCCGCAGTTCTGGCCCGGTATGAAGCACAAGCAATGCCTGTGACTATTAATGAGTCTTCGAACGTAACGCTCGATTTGAGAGTTATTCCTGCAAGTGGGGCGCGTTGATCTGCAGCGTGCGGTCTGGCGATCTTCCTTTTGCGCGACGAACTGAGGTCAACGGGGAAGCGGATCGAGAGCGATGCCCGCGTCTTTCGGCATCGCAGCGCGGATCAGAGCCGTAATTTCGGTATGATTCCGAGCAGCATTCAGCAGTGCTTTCCCCGAGTCGCCCATCGCATTCACATCGGCCCCATGATCCAACAGGAACCGAACCACAGCAGTGCGGCCGGACTGCGCGGCAAAGAAGAGAGTCGTCTGTCCCTCCCGGTTTGTCATGGTGCTGGCGCGGGCAATCCGTGCCGTCAGACTGGTGGTGTCCGTGATCCGGGCGTTCACGTTGGCGCCGGCTTTGATCAGGATGTTCATGGTCTCAATCGACCGGGATTCCACGTCGGCCGGCGGTCCAGGGCCCAGAACACTTTGACCGGTTCGCGTACCTATCCCGGCTGCCGCCATGAGTGGCGTCACGCCCATCGCGTTGGGCAGATCAACCAGAGCGTGATGTTCGAGTAATGCCCGGACCACTTCGTTGTCGAAGGTCTGAGCGGCCCGCAGCAGCGGCGTGGCTCCGGTGTTCAACAGATCGTCCTTGAAGCGGCCGCTGTTCCCGTTCCGGCTGGGTTGAAGCATGTTCAGTTGATGATTCGGGTTCACGCCCGCATTCAGTAGGGCATGCACCACATCCAGCGACGCCGGCGGCCGAGGCCCTGAATTGCTGTCGGGCCCGCCGCGCATGTTCACCACGACGTAGAGCGGCGTGCGGCCCCACCAGTCCCACGTATGCGGGTTGGCGCCGTGGTCCAGCAGGTATCGACCAACTTCGTAATGCGAATTGTCGATGGCCATCATCAGCGGCGTCATTCCATCCGGATTCGGCAGATCGATGTCTGCGCCGCCTTTGAGCAATGCTTCGACGCAGGCCAGGCATCCGCCGCGAGCCGCATAGAGCAGCGGCGTGAGGCCGCCGGTCGGCCGATACTGGACACGCGGCTCCGATGTGATCTGATTCGGCCAGTCGTTGGCTTTGGCGCGTACGTTGACAGTAGCTCCTTTGGAAATGAGAAACGCCACCATGTCCGGGTGGCTCTCGGCTGCGGCCCACATCAATGCCGTCTGTTCCCGAAAACGCTCGCTCGCATTGACGTTGGCTCCATGCTCGACCAGCAGTTCGGCAATCTTCACGGCGCCGGTGCGCGCCGCAAGCATCACGGGCGTTTCCCCATCGTCATTGGCCCTGTTCGCGTCGGCGCCGGCATCGAGCAGCATTCTGACAAGGTTCACATGGGCCACTCTCGCGGCCTCGGCCAGAGGACTCGAACCAAACGCGTTGATGACGTCCGCCTTCACTCCGCGCGCGAGTAATGCCTTGACTAGTTCCTCATCCACCCGGTACACGGCCCAATGCAGCGGTGTCGTTCCGTCGGGCTGCGCGGCGTTCACGGCAGCGTTGCGCTGGATCATCTCCAGCGCCGCCTTGCGGTCTCCAGCCTCGATACGATCGGCGAGCGCGCTTTCCGACTGCGCAAAAGAGGTCACCACTGCAGCGGACAACACACACGTGAGGGCTATAAGCGATTTGAATCGGTTAAACAACATTGGGCGCCAACTTGTTATGGTGAGCCCACAACCCTTTGTGGACGTCATAGAGGAATTTATTGGGATCGTGAAAAGTCCGGGTCAGACCATTCATCACGCCCGCTTTCAGCATGTCCTCGGGGCTGTCCCCCTCGCGAACTCGATCGACCGTTCGGTCATAGATGGCCTTCATCATATCGCGCTCGGTCTGCAACTCCGCGCGGCTCATCACGGGGCCGTATCCGGGGACGATTCGCGTCTTGTCGTCGCTGAGCTTCAACAGCCGATCCATTGCGTCGACCCGTCCGCCGATCCACGCGCCGGTGAAGTAATCCAGTTCGGGATCACGCGCGGGCGACGCGACATCGCCGACTGCAAGCACGTTGGAGTGTCTGAAGAACACGTAGATGTCCCCGCTGGTGTGCGCTTCAATAAGGTAGCCATAGTCGATCTGTTCAGCACCTGCCTTTAAAGAACCAGACGTGTAGAACGTTTCTGTGGGATGAGCTGCCTTCGGGCGCGCCTTCTCGTAACGATCTTCGGCCGGGACCCAGTGGGGAATCGCCATCCATTCCCGTGTGCTTTCGTGCGCCAGGATGTTCGCTCCCGCTTGGGCCAATGTCTCGTTCGACCCGGTATTTTCGAGATGATAATGCGTGTTGAAGACCGTTTGGACGCGTTTGGAACCTAACGCTCTCATCAACGCGTCCGTGAACTGCGGGCCTCCGCTGTCGACAAGGATCAATCCGTCGCTCGCGGACAGCACGAGAACGTTCGTTCCGACGCCGGTCAGGAGCGAGAGGTTGTCGTTCAGTTTGGTGATGCCGGACGACTGTGACATCGCTATGCGCGGGAAGACCAGCGTGCTCGTCAGTCCCGTCAGAAACTGCCTGCGGTCAATCATCAATACCTCGAAATTCGAAATCGTGAAATTGGACGAATCCAGAATCTCAAATCCGAAATCCGAGATCTCAGATTGGACTTCGCAAGCCGGACAGTCCAATTTGAGGTTTCGGATTTCGGATTTGAGATTCTGGATTCGTTCAATTTCAAAATGTTTTCCTCGTGTCCCTCAAACGTCCGCAATGATCCCGGTGCTATCACCAAAGGTTTCCCGTTCCACACCGACTTTGCGGAGAACCGTCAGATGAACGTTGGCCAGTGGCGTCGGTTCCTTCAACTCGATGTGCTTCCCGCCGGTCAGTTTGCCTCCGCCTCCTCCGACGAGGATGGTCGGGAGCGGATGACCATTGTGCTTATCGCTGTTGGACATGTTTGAGCCGTACAGGAAGATCGAATTGTCGAGCAGCGTTCCCTCACCGTCGCGAACCGCAGCCAGCTTGCCCAGGAACTCCGCAAAACGATCCATGTGCCACGTCTGAATCTTAACGAGTTTCTCGAGTCGCCCGAGATCGTTGGCATGATGCGATACCGGATGGAAGGAATCGGAGACGCCGATTTGGTTATAGGTTCGATTGGTTCCTTCGGAGACCATCATGTAGGAAACCACGCGAGTCAGATCAGCCCGGTAAGCCAACGCGATCAGATCGAAGAAAAGCTTGACCTGTTCCTCGAACGAATCCAACACCCCGATCGGCGCCGTAGGCAGTTTGACATCCGACAAGTCCCGCTGCGACGCGCGCTCGATGCGCCGTTCGATTTCGCGAACCGTGTTCAGATAGCTGTCCAAAGCGGCGCGATCGCCCGGATCCAACTCGCGCTGTAATGCGCGCGTGCGCTCATTGATCCGGTCCAGCAGACTGACGTTTTGCCGGGAAATGGCATCCCGTTCCTCGTTGGTGTCGCCTTCGCCGAACAGTTGGATGAAAACCTTGCGCGGATTGAATTCCATCGGCAGCGGAGATGTGGCATCCCGGAAAGAAAGCGTGGAGCTGTAATAGCACCGAGCGCCCCCACAGGCCGCCACCTGAATCGTGGTCTCGGAAGCAAGTTCCAGCGATGGCAACGTTGTACCTTGCCCGATCTGACCGGCAACAACCTGGTCCAGAGTCGTGGACATCTTGGCCCCGGGCGCTTTGTCATCCGGCTTCACGCCGCTCAGCCAGGTTGCGGGAGCGCGGCTGTGCACTCCGCCCACCATGGCCTTGTTCTCGAGGTTTCCGATGGAGATCACATATTTCTTGTAGGGCTCCAGCGACTTCATGATGGGACTGAGCTTGAAGTCCGCGCCCGCGCCGCTGGGAGTCCACTTGTCCATCTGCGGGCCATGGGAGGTGTTGCCCATGATTGCGCCGTGAGGAATATAGAAAAACCCCGCGCGCAGCTTCCGGGCTGCGGCCGTCTGCGACAAGGCCGTTGCGGCCGGGATCATGGCATCCAGCAGCGGGAGGGCCAGGCTGACGCCTGCTCCCTTCAGCACCGTCCTGCGGGAAAGGTGTTTTTTAGTTACGAACATTCGGATCTCCTTGGGGAGGAAATTTGAAATCACAAATTGGACGAATCCTGCATCTCAGATCCGAAATCCGAAATTTCCAATNAACATTCGGATCTCCTTGGGCAGGAAATTTGAAATCACAAATTTTCAAATTTTCCTCACTTGGCCGCCTGCATGCGAAAGGCGTCGCTTGTCACGATGCCCGAAACAATGGCAGACAGCCGGTAATCGTCTTTCGCCGCGCGGCGGACTATAGCCCGCACCTGCGGCATATCGAAGTACTCGAGCTCGCGTCCTAATGCATACATCATCAGCTTTGCAGTCAGTGCCTGTGGAAACTGGGCGGTGTCTTTGAACAGTCCCTTTCGCAGTTGCGCCGGGCCGTCCACGGTCCGGCCGTTGGGTAGGACGGTGTTCGCGTTGATGGGCGCCTCGGCCTGCGCATCCACATCGCGCCACCGGCCGATCGCGTCATAGTTCTCCAAGGCCAGGCCGATCGGATCGATCACGCCGTGGCACTGATTGCAACTCGGTTTCGAGCGATGCTGTTCCATCCTGGCG
>QHXA01000339.1:0-1618 GCA_003222755.1 Acidobacteriota bacterium | reverse complement strand
ACCAAAGACATTGGTAATGCCGTAGTGTCGCGCCAGCCGTTCGTTCAGAAAGGTGTGGCTGGCCGTCAGCAGTTCGTTCACGTTCCGATCTTGAAGCAGGATGCTCGAAATGAACGATTCGATCTCTACCTTGAGGTCCCGGCGCAACTGGTCATTGAACGAGGGGAACAACAGGGGATCGGGCTGCACGGCGTTCAGATTGTCCACGTTCAGCCATTTGAGCGCGAAATTGCGGACGAGGCTCGATGCGCGGGAGTCCGCCAGCATTCGCCGCGCCTGCGCTTCGAGAACTTCCGGCCGCTTCAGTTCGCCGGCAGTGGCGATCTTCAGCAAGGTGTCATCGGGTCCCTGACTCCATAGGAAGAACGATAGACGCGATGCCAGTTCGAGATCGCTGAGCGGGAACGCGCTGGAATCGCCGGCGGCGTTTTTATTTTCCCGTGGTCGAATCGCGCGATAAAGAAAGTCAGGACTGACCAACACGGCAGCCACGGCTTGTTCGATACCCGCATCAAACCCGCCCGCCGCCTTCTGGCCGGCTTCAAAATACGGCATCAGGGAATCGACATCCTCTTTCGTGACTGGCCTTCGGAACGCGCGGCGCGCCACATTCTCAATGATGCGCCGGGCGCACGCCCGCTCCTCACCTGATTGCGGCTGGCAAATGAAAATGCGTTCGCGGCTGGGGGTTTTCGACACGCCGGGCGAGTTGAACGGTCCCACGACGGTGACGCCGTCGATCATCCGAGGAGCGCGCAGACCGGTTCCAAAGTTCCCATTCGTGGAAGCGGTACTCACGAACTCATCGGTTTCCACCTCAGCCCGCTCTATAAAGGTCACCACGATATCGTGGACACCCGCGCGAATCGGGACTGGGATATTCGAGAAGCGCTCCATGATCTTGGCCCGGCCCGGCGCTCCGCCGTGATCGACGAGACTCAGGTCTTCCGGTCCGCCCAGCGCCTTACGGAACACTTCGCGGCCGTCCACCAGCAGGACCAGCGTGTGGCGGGTCTCCATCGTGCGGGTATAGAGCCCGACGTCGAGATCGAGAACGGTGAATCGATACTCGCCATCGGCGGGGAAATTGTGTCTGAACTTCATCCCGCCGCGCGTGCCGAGTGGAAGGCCATCGATATGAGCGCCCTGATTACCCTGAGGCAGTGGGTAGCGCGTGCTGGCCTGCTTGGGGACGGCGTCACCGACGGCCAGTTTCGCCGTCAGCCGCGCCGCGCCGACGTATTGGTCGAGGAACGCCGGCGAGACGCTGAGGGCCGCGGCGATATTCTCGAAACCGCCCACCTCGATCTCTGTGGGCAGCAGGTTCTCGGCGTCGATTTCCACCCCCAGCAAATCCTTCACGGCAGTTCCGTATTCGGTTCGCGTCATGCGCTGGATCGGCACATGGCCGGCTACCGAACGCCCGGCAGAATTGTCCAGGGCGTCCTCCAGCGCACTGATGAACGCATCGACTTCGGCCTGATCGGGCTGACGGCTGCCCGGCGGGGGCATCAAGCGGCCGCGCAGTTTTCGAACCGCCTTTTCCCAGATTTCGGCGTTCTTACCGATGTCGTCTAGCGGCATTTCGGCGAAGGCGACGCCTCCAGCTTTGACTGTG
>QHXA01000338.1:8721-11705 GCA_003222755.1 Acidobacteriota bacterium | reverse complement strand
AAGAGTGTTGCATATCGACATATTTTCATGGGGACCTCAGGCGCGATTGTACCTGAAGAAATGGGGACGGAGTTATCGACACACCTACTTGCCCTCTAACTCATTGGCTAACGCGGGCGCATCGTAAACCTTGCGAAGAGCTTCGATAATTGCGGCGCTGTGGACGGCGACCGCGCGGTTCGATTCTTCCAGATAAACGAAATTGCCCGTGAGGCTCTCGATGTTGCCATCGAAGATAATGCCGACGAATTCACCATTGCGATTAATAACCGGTGAACCGGAATTGCCGCCGATGATATCCGCGGTATTGACGAAATTCAGCGGCGTCGACAGATCGATTTTGTCGCGTCTCTCGACGAAGCGCGGCATTAAGTTGAAAGGCGCCTTGTTATCAAAGCTGGTCGAGCGATCGTATAAGCCATAAAACGTAGTCTTCGGCGGAGCCTTCGTTCCGTTCATCGGATACCCCTTCACCGTGCCATACGCTAAGCGCAACGTGAAGGTCGCATCGGGATACACCGATTTTCCATAGATCGCAAACCGCGCTTTAGCAATCTTCTCACTCGCGCTCGTCATCACGGACTCGACCGTGTCTTCGTACTGTTTACGAATCTCTCGGAAGAATGGATCCACTTTGCGGGCCAAAACAACTAGGGGATCCGTGGACGCATTCACAGCCGCTTCGCCTCCCTCGACGAGACTCTTGCGCACTGCAGTATCCGTTAGTTTCGTTCCTCGAATCACTTCAGATGCAAGTTGTGCCGGCGTCTTGCCGTTAAGTACAGCTTTCACCCAAGGATCGTTCGGCCCAAGCTGATCGGCCGAATCCTGCAACGAGAACGCCAGCATCGCCTCCTCAAATTCCGGATAGATAGGAGCCGGAGAGAAAAGGTAAAACTTCAATTCTTCGAGCTGCGAGTCGTGGTACCCGTTGAGACGCTGGGCATCAGGCTTCTTGATTTCCGCCACATAAACGACGATCTGTCGCGCTAGCGAAGCCAGATTAGAAGCCGTGCTGATCGAACGGAATTGCTGCGGTTTGAATAATTCCGCTTGCTTCTTCGTCGCGCCCGCGATCGCATCCCAAGCATCGGCGTATTGCCGGCGCCATTCGGCATTCGCAGAAACCTTGGCTCGCAGGTCGGATTCTTCCTTCGTCTTTTTGTCGAAGAGAGACTTGTCCATGCCGTTGTATTCGCCGGTGAATGCCTTCACAGTGTTCTCGAGCCCAAAAATTTCATCGGCTGCCTGCCGCGCCTGTTCCTGCCATCGGCCGGCGTAGGCTCGCAGCGCCTGGAGCTGGTGCTTGTATCGCGCGATTCGGGTTGGGTAAATCAGGTCGCGATCGAGCATCAACTGCGCCACAGTAAGGCCGCGCTCGGTTGAACCGGGATGTCCGGAGACAAAGACCAGATCGCCGTCGGCGGCACCCTTCGTGTTCCATTTCAAATACTCTTTGCTTTGAATCGGCTGGCCGTTTTCATACACGCGCAGAATCGCGAAATCGAGATCGTATCGGGGAAAAGTGAAATTGTCCGGATCGCCACCAAAGAACGCTGTCTGTTGTTCCGGCGCAAATACGATCCGCACATCCGTGTATTTTTTGTAACGATATAACCAGTATTCGCCGCCCTGATAAAACGACACGACATCAGAACGGAGGCCGGTCTTATCAAGGCTCTCTTTTTGAATTTTTGCTTGTTCCCCTTTGCGCGCATCGAGCGCCTGCTTCTCAGTCATCCCAGGTTTGACGGCGCCTTGAACGCGCGCGGTAACGTTCTCCATAGAGACGAGAACGTTCAATTCGAGATCGGGAGACTTGAGCTCATCGGCCTGTGTTTTCGCGGAAAAGCCGTCCTTGACGTAGTCCTTTTCGGCCGTCGAGACCTTTTGAAGCTGCCCGAAGGCGACGTGATGGTTCGTAATGACTAGGCCGTTCGGGCTGACAAATGAGCCAGACCCACCATCGTTGAAGCGAACGCTCGAGAGCCGGATGTGGTCGAGCCATTGTGCCGCCGGCGTGAAATTGTACTTCTCCTGAAGCTGCTTGACCGGCGGATTGTCGAACGTCCACATTCCTTCATCCGCTACACCAGACTTGGTTCCGGCCAGGATGCTGACCATGAGGATCAGAACATAAAATCGAAGTCTCATCATGTCACCTCGTCAAATCCACTCCAAAAACTATGACTCGATCTGCCGCAGGATGTCCAGAGGCTTACGGCCGAGAACGCCGTAACTGGCAAGCCAACCGGTTAGGATGGTCAGCGCGGACGTAATCAGGGCCGCAGCAAACACCGGCAGCCACGAGAATTTGTAAGGCATGTCGAGCAACTGGCCGATGCGCCGCCAATGAGACCGGCGGCCGAACCGATCACTACAAATTCCATGCAGAACATGCGGATCAGGGTGCCGCGCGTTGCGCCCACTGTCTTCAGGATCGCCACCTCGCGGATGCGCCGATACCGAGTTCCAGCAATGCTCGATGCGAGGACCACCAGTCCGCCGAATATTGCAAAGCCCGTGACAAATCGCACAGCCGAACTCACTCGGTCCACAACGCTTTGAATGATTTCCAGAATATCAGCGGCATTGATCACAGTAACGGTCGGAAACTGCTCGAAGATGCGCGCTTGAATAGCTGCGATCCTTTCCGGTTTGACGCGCAACGCGCCGTAATAGACAGCAGAAAAGTTATCGAGCGTTCCTGGAGACAGAATGAATTGATTGTTGGCGCCAACCCGAACCGCATCAGTCCTGCGGATATTGGCGACACGGGCTCGAACGTTCCCACCCAGCGCAGTCCATTCGATGACGCTTCCGACTTTGAGGCCCAATGCCTGCGCCGCAAATTCCTGGACAGACACGAGAGCCTCCACTGGTTGCGCCGGCCACCAAGCCCCCTCGAGAACCTCGGTTGCTGGAGGAATGTCTCGCATCCAGGTAAGCACGAATTGCGTGTTGAGAAAACGTCGCGGACCTTC
>QHXA01000338.1:6284-8531 GCA_003222755.1 Acidobacteriota bacterium | reverse complement strand
CGTTGGGCGTATCCGGCGGCGCCGTCAAACGGACTTCTTGTAGCAACGAGTACTGAAGAAAATAAATCGTGACTGTAAACATCACGCCGATACCGAGGCTGGCAATAATTGCCGTGGCGTGAACTCCAGGACGATACAGATTCGCGATCCCGTGCCGCAAGGCGGCAGAACGGCGGACGATTGAGCGTCGTCCCAATCTGCGAATCAAATGCAACAGTAGAGCACTCAGCAGAACGAGAATTACCAGGCTTCCCAGAAGCACGCCCGCAAAGACGGTAGCGTATTTCACCGATGACCCAACCCACACTGCGGTTGCCCACAATCCTGCAATAATCACGCCACCAACGATGATGCTTCGCCAATTGCGCGGCGGCCTGGCTTCGCCGGCAAAGTCCTTCCGAAGAATGAATGCGGGCTTGATTTGCGCGATCGAAAGAAGTGATGGAAGCGTGAACAGAATCGCAGTGCCCATACCTGTGGCGATGCCTTTCAGCATTGCCGGCCAAGGCCAAATGAGGATCACCGCAATATCGAAGTAGCTGGCAACCAGCCTGGCGAAAGCAGCCTGAGCAAATGCGCCGAGAACAGCGCCCGCCAAAGCACCTGTCAAGCCGATCATCAACGCCTGCGCGATATAGATACGCGTGATTTGACCAGCGCGGCCACCAATACATTTCATGAAAGCGATGTTTGGCATCTTTTGCCGGAGATGACTCTGCATCGTCGCACCCACGCCGAGACCCCCCACGATCAGCGCAATCAAGCTCACGAGCGCGAGAAATCGTGTGGCCCGATCCAGAGCGCGCGTCAATTGTGGATTCGTCTCGGTGTAATCCGTAATTCGGGCGCGGCGACGGAACACTTGACCGAGCGCCTCGCGCGTTCGGGCCAGATCCTGCGCCGGCGTTAATTTCAGGAGGACACGTTCGGTGATGCGGCTGCCGGCCACAATGATTCCGGCGCGGGATAGTCCTTCGCGAGTAAAGAGCACACGCGGACCAAGGGTGAAGCCGGTAGTCATGCGGTCGGGTTCTTTGGCGATGCGCGCAGCAATGCGGAACTTGTTATTGCCTATACCTACAAAGTCGCCCACTGTGGTGTTTAGCCGCAGCAACAGATCGTCCGAAGCTGCCACAGAGTTTTCGTCGAGTCGTGTTCCAGCCGGTTCCAGCTCGAGCCGGCCGTAGAAAGGATAGACAGTGAGATCCGCGCCTTTTACAGAAACCAGAATGGGCGCGCCCCGGCCGGTAGATGCCATCGAGACGGTCTCCGTTACGCGGGTTGATAGGATGCCTTGCGCATGAAGCGACTCCAGGAAGCGCGTCTCCTCCGGCGAAGGCTCGACGGGCATCCTGAGTGAAATGTCCGCGGCCATTAAGGAGCGTGCCTCGCGCATCAGTGTGTAGCGCACCGACTCGTTGAAACCCGCGACGGCTGTCAGCGCCGCTGTGCCCAGCGCGACGGAGAGGACCACGAAGAGGAATTTCCCTATCGCAGCGCGCGTTTCGCGCCAAGCCATGACGAGTGGGAAGTGGAGTAGATGTAGGCTTTTCAACAAAGTCTCCGAGCGGCCGCTAGCGCCGCTCATCCTCCAGAATCCTTCCGTCTCTCAGCACGATACGACGTTCGGCATGAGAGGCGAGCAGTTCATCGTGAGTAACCAGAACGAGCGTGGCGCCTTCCTCTTGATTCAAGCGGATCAGCAATTCCAACACGTGCCGCCCGTTTTCGGAATCGAGATTGCCCGTCGGTTCATCCGCGAGCAGTACCGCGGGTTTCATCATGAATGCTCGCGCGAGCGCGACGCGCTGTTGCTCGCCTCCGGAGAGCTGGGCGGGATAATGATCTCGCCGGTCCATCAGACCAACGCTCTCCAGCAAATGTTGGGCCCGTGCAGTGGCGCCGTTGGATGCGCCGCTAAATTCCATCGGCAGCATCACGTTTTCAATCGCTGTTAGTGTTGGAATCAAATGGTATGACTGAAACACAAATCCGAGCTTTTGGCCGCGCAGTTGCGCGAGTTCGTCCTCGCGCAGGGCCGTAATATCGATACCATCGACGATGACGCTGCCGGAGGTCGGGGCATCGAGTCCGGCAATCAGCCCTAGCAGCGTGCTCTTGCCGCTTCCGGACGGTCCCATGATCGCGACGAATTGCTGCGACGGCACATCAAAGCTAATCCCGCGGATAATCTGAACTTCGCGCGGTCCATTCCGGATGGTCTTGACCAAATCTCGCACAGCAATC
>QHXA01000338.1:5729-6275 GCA_003222755.1 Acidobacteriota bacterium | reverse complement strand
CATCATTCGCTTCTAGATGAAAACCACATGCCTCATTTCAATGATGATCTTCCTCACCGCGGCGCAAAGCCCGACGCCGCGGGATTCGCGCCCTGTGATTCTCGCATTCGGCGATAGCCTTACGGCTGGTTACGGCGTACCACTCGACGCCGGATATCCCGCGCGGCTTCAGCGGAAGTTAGACGAGCAAGGATACAGATACCGCGTGGTCGGGATGGGCATCAGCGGCGACACCACCGGCGGCGGCATCGCCCGAATGCGACCGGCGCTCCAACAGAAACCCTCGATCGTCATTCTGGAACTCGGAGCAAACGATGGTCTGCGCGGCCTCTCGATATCGCGGATGCAGATGAACCTGGAACAAATGATCAAAGATTTTCAGGAAGCGGGCGCGAAGGTGGTACTCGCGGGGATGACGCTGCCGCGAAACTACGGCGAGGCGTACGTGAAATCTTTCGAAGATGTCTTCCGCAACCTTGCGAAGAAATATGACTCGCCGCTGATCCCCTTTTTTCTCGAAGGTGTCGCCGGAAATCCAAAATACAC
>QHXA01000338.1:0-5679 GCA_003222755.1 Acidobacteriota bacterium | reverse complement strand
GTCATAAAAACTTTGGAGCCGCTTTTAAAACATTAACAGTAAGCTGCGCCTACTTTTTCAGACTCACGGCAGGAAAGTATTGCCCCATTACAGTGCGAGCCCAGACAGCGCCAGTTTTGCGACGAGTGGCCCAATCGGTGAAATGATAGTCGTAGGTAACGGCGCGAATGAACCGCGGAGGCTGATTCGGAAAGGGATTGAACGCGAAAAGCGACGTCACCGCGCTTCGCCCTTCAAGCAAGCCCAGCAAGAGCTGCTGAAACCACGGATTGCTCTGGGAATTCGAAAGCGCGGCGAACCACATCTGCCAGTCCAGCCTCGGCTGGTGCGGCGCGACCCAACGCAGGCGCCCGTAGACGTCGCCTGGTTTGTATTTGAATTCGTAAGCCTGCCAGTTGGCTCCATCGGCACTTCCTTCAATCACGATTTCCGGACGAGACGTGGTCATAACAGCGAACAAACCGTAGCGATTCACAAGATGAAAACTTTCGGCGCGAAAATCCATTGAGCTGAACGGTTCAGGAAGGTTTGGCGCAATGCCGAACATTGTAAGAACCTGAAGAAATCCAATGGCGATCAACACCACGCCCACGAACCTGACATTCCAGGGCGTTCGTTGCGCGATGTTCACATCAAAAAGGAAAAGGCAGAGCAGGATCGCCAGTAAGTTGAAGAATGTGTAATTGCCAGTGAGCGCAATCATCAACTGGAACGAGATTGTCATCCACGCGCCTACAATGCGAAGCCGCCGCGTCGCGAGGAACAGAAACGGCACGATCAGTTCGATAGCGAAGACGCCCAGAACGGAAATTTTCTGCACGAGCGCCGGCAGCTGATGCGCATACCAAGCGATAGGAGTGGGCAATGGCTGCGTCTCATAGTGATAGGTCAACGCGGTGAGATTCCGCCATGTCGGATCGCCGCTCAGCAACTTCACGGCGCCGGACTCGAACATTAATCTGAAAATGAGAAACCTGAATACCCATACTGCGAGGCGATACGGTGGCGTCCGGTATGACGGCCGCAAGCCGACCGGCGTTAAGAGAATTGCAGCAAAGCCCGCTTCGAGCAGCAACGCGTCCCACTGAAACGAGTAGAACACCTGGCCAATGGTGTCGATTGAAAGGTAGAGCACGTATAGGCCGATAGCGGCAGGCATGGGAATCAAGCCGATCAATAGCAAGACAGCGAGCACCATGCCGGCCCATACCATTCCTCGCAAAAATATATCGCTCGAATTGAGCCATGCCAGAGTTGGAAGCAAAGCATAGGCGCTCGCGCCGTATTCCGACCGGACATTCTGAAGGTAATCGTGGGTCGGAAGGATACCGTTTGAACCGATAAGTCCTCCGATCTGCGGTAGGAGAGACGCAAAGGCGATCAGATAAATGATGGCAAGACCGCGGAGAAAGGCCGAGCGGACCATCGCGTAATTGTAGCGGACCCTCGAATGTCGGATTCGAAGGTAACGTGTTTTCCGTAAGCAGAAGGAATACGGAGGATCGGCACGTTAATTGTGCGTGAGGAGGAAGAAGACCCGTGCATGAATTTTCGTGCACGGGTTTCTTTCACACGATCAGCGACTACGCGCTTGTTTTGGATCGTCTTCGCCATTTCCAACCGGCAACTCCGAAAAGGCCGGTCCCCAAAAGAAATAAGGTCGAAGGCTCAGGAATCACAGGAATTACCGCGCTGGTGTTCCTAATCAACACTACGCCAGCATCCCAACAAGTTGTGGTGCCAACTGCACAATGATTTGGAAAGCTGCTCGCGGGACCCGCAGGTCCGGGCAGTCCCTGGAAGAATGTAGCTGCGGTAGTACCACCGTTGCCATTGAACGGCGAAGGAAGGCAATTGGGCTCACCAATGAGACCTGAGCTTACAGCGCCCGAACCGCAAGCATTGCTGTGCGCATTGTCGGCATAGGCGACCGATATTTCCAAACTACCACCGCCAAAGCTGCCAAGTACCCTATACGGCTGAGCCTCATTGAAAGTCGGCCCTCCCGGAGCTGCAGCTTCAACACCGTTGACACTGAGCACTTTGAAAGTGTCCGAAGCAAGAAACGCTCCAATACTACTCGACACATTCACGGTAGGCACAGTAGCTGGAGTGGCGCCCACATCAGAAGTATCGAAGTTGAACCGGCCACCATCGCTCGCAGGAACCGCGGGGTTGTTTTGGGTGAGAACCAGGGTCTGCCCATCGAGAAGGGTGACAGGAAAAGTCCAAAGCGAAAAGGCAGTGCTTCCGACGTTGACGGTCACATTGTTGATCGTGATCGGTGTTGCCTGACTCTCAATTGGAACGGCCATGAAAATCAATCCAACCGCCACTGGAATCAACCGCAGGCACGAGATTCTTTTTGTCATCGTTGTCTCGACCTCCCGAATTATCATCTACACATCTACTTGTCCAGGATCTGAGCAAATCAGCTGCCCAAACCCAACGTGTTTATTAATTCGTAGAATACGGGCACAACACCTTCGAGCCTTGTAACGAGAATTTACAATATGTGGTGGGCATCGCATACCACAATCAACCTAACGCACTGAGTTCTAAGGAGAGTCGCCATAACCGCAATAACTGTAAAAAGATATGACACTGCAAGAAAAGACTTACACTTTAACGCTAGCGACAAACATGGATTTGCGAACCTTCATCGGTTCACCGGTCTGAGGATTTCGTCCAGAAGCGCTGGTCGGCTATTCCGCTCGAGCACGGGATATTTCTCGCCATCGCGGTAATTCAATCTGAATGTCGAGAAGAATTTACCGTTAGCGACCAGGAGTTCGAGCAAACCGGTATTTTTCGCCTCGCGGATTTCCTCACGAAGAATATCGCTCGAATATTTGTGATCGTTTACGGCAATGAGTTTCATACCCGGACCGATGCCGGCCCTTGCTGCCGACTTTTCAGACAGGACATCGATGATCGTGCCATCGGGATTCAGCTTTAGTCCGATCGAAAACGCCACACTGGTGTTCTGCCGCACTTGCTCGCTCGCGCGCTGTGCTTCGGAAGGTTTCTGCGCGTAGGCAAGCCGGTAGCCGCCGCCTTCGATTCCGCCAAGCGGCGCGCGATCCGTTCCGGTGCGATTGATGCGGGTCTCGAAAAAACTCTTCCAGTCGTACGGCGCGATGCCGTTGAGCGCTTCACTGAGATTGTCGAAAGTGTACGATTTTACCTGAGGAGGTCCACTGGAACCGCCGTGAAACACCCGGCAGAAATCATCGAGTGACTTGCGGCCTTGCGTCTGCTTGCGAATCACCGTATCGGCCTCGAGCCAGATCAGCAGGCCTTCGTCGTAAAAGTCGACGCCGCGGCGCGACGACTCCCAGTCGCTGCGAGCTTCGTATAACAATCGGGCGGCTACAGCGGTATCCGCTAGTGATCGCCATTCACGGCCGGCACGGTTATCAAGCGTAGCTGCATCGAGCGGAACCTGCAGGCTCAGATCGGACGTTAGCAGTCCGCTTCGCGCGGTAAGCACCCAGCCGAGATGCGAATAGAACAACAGCGGCAACCCTGAACGATGTTTTCATCCACATAGGTGAGAGTCTGCCACGGACCCATTCTTGCAGCCAATTGCTGCGGAGGGGTGTATGCCGAAGGAGCTCGCGAAATTCAAAAGTAAATCCAAGCGAAAACCCGAATACTCGAAGGAAGGTATGGCCGTCCTCGAAAATTTTCAACGCTCAAACCGTGGTCAGGTCGGCCAGGAAATTAATTCCATCATCATCGGAGGACCCAAGCGCGGACACGGCCGTGGCAAAGCGCGCGACGCGGGGCCTGCGAAGAAACGCCGCGCCGCGTAGGTGAATTCGCAGCAACCGTCCCCGAATTACTTCCCGAAGTACTCTTTACGGGCGCGAACGTGGTATCGCCTGTCCTTCGCGCGGATTTCGATGCGATGCCACTTGCCGTCTTTGAGATCGTGTGGCGGGTAGTATCCGATGCTGTACTGATTGCGCAACTCCGCGGCGATTTCATCAAGCACGCGCTGGATCTCGCTGCCGCGATTCTCGGTCCAACTGCCTGATAACAGCCACGCTTTTCCGCCGCTGGCATCCGCAAAGGCGTTGAGGACGGTCATGTCGACAGTGTCTTGCCCGACCTGCACGCCCGTGCCTCCTCGCCGCGGACTCTGCGGCGCCGGAAAAGCAGGCCATCGGCCGGGTATACGTGGGCCTCCGCCACCGGGAATGGGAAAAGGAATCGGAAACGGAAATCCGATCCCGCCGCCCGTCGTTGGACCGCGGCGGCCGTTGGGACCTCCGGGGTTAGGCAACGGACTTCTTTCTGTCAGCGTCCCGCCACTCGGAGAAATGCCCAGGCAGTAAACCAGAAGCTCCGATTCACGCACTGCGGTTTGTGCTTCCTCGAAAGTCGTCTCGCTGGTCGTGTCCTCACCATCCGTCAACAAAAGGATGGCTTTTTTGTCCTGGATACCCTTTTTGATTTTGCGCAGGCTCAACTCCAACGCATCGTAGAGGGCCGTCCCCCCGCCCACGGTAACGCGGCGCAACGCGCGCGCAAGTTTCTCCCGATCATCAGTGAAGTCCTGCGCCAAGTCGGGCCGGTTGGAGAATGTCATCAGAAAAATGTCATCGTCTCGATGTACCGTCCGGATGAACCGCTCCACGGCAGTGGTCGCGGTTCCGATCTTTCGCTCCATGCTGCCGCTCGTATCGAGCACGACACCCATGCTGACAGGAAGATCGTTAGATTGGCTGAAGTGGGAGATCGTTTGACGCTTCCCATCTTCTTCGACAATTAGATCATTCTCTGTCAGGTCGGAAACGTAGTGTCCCGTTTCGTCTGTTACTGTCGCAACCACATTGATCAGCGCGACGTCGACCTTGAGCTGTGCGGCGATGATGGGCACGGCCAGAAACACGGCGATCAGCAGGACCAAACCGATACGGCTCATTTGGTTTAAACCTCCGGAACTCGTGAGCCATTTTTGACTAATAATGGCCACTTAAGAAAGCAAATATTTTCGTCGAAGTAGTTAAGATTTCGATAGTTAATCCGCTCGGTTCACGATATGTTATTGGACCTCGGGTCAAGCTCGAGATCCCACTGCTGGTGCCCGGTAACCGGTTTTCTGCATCAAGCGTATATCAATCGTGGATTTGTATATTTCGCAATAACACTCATAAGTAATTGGAAAGAAAAAGTTAGAGCGGTAAAGAGGCTTTTAGAGAATGGTACATCGGTCTTCCTTATATTGTGGGGCGATCATTGCCCTCCTTTCATTGACCTTGATCGGCTGCGCGCAGCAAAGCGCATCGAAAGGAGGAGGCGGTGGCCGCGGCGGCCGAGGCAGCCGCGGAGAACGTGGCGGGGGCGGTCAGCCCGTCAGTGTTCGGACGGCGCCGGTTCAGCGCATCTCCGTCCAGCGTTCAGTCGATCTATCAGGCACGCTCGTATCCCCGGATCAAGCTCGCGTCAGCAGCGAAGTCGCCGGTGTAGTCCGTGATGTCTTGATTGAAATCGGACAAGAAGTAACAGCCGGGCAGGAGTTGGTCCGGCTAGACACGACAGAATTGAACCTGGCCCTTCAACGCGCGGAGAGCGCACTTCGTCAAACCGAAGCCCAATTGGGAATCACGGAGGGTAATCCCGCTCCTCCTGATGACCAGATCTCGGCGGTGCGTACTGCTGCCGCCAACC
>QHXA01000337.1:5358-5939 GCA_003222755.1 Acidobacteriota bacterium | reverse complement strand
CCCGCCATTCCGGCTAGATATCGCTGAGTCGGAAAATCAAAATGCAAACTTCCGAATAGTGTCATAATGACGCCTGCCGAAACCAGGCACACGAGAATTAGCCTATGAACTCTCGGCTAACCATTGCCATAGGGGTTGTCGCACTTGCTGCGACGGTGAATGTATCGTCGGCCGCCGCGCAGATGCGCCGCATGAGTGCATCCGCACCGACTGCTCGACCACGCATTTCTGTCAGGCTCGGTACGAGAATCGGTTTCGCTCGTATGCACCACCGACAGTTTTCCCCCTCCGTGTTTCTGCCGCCGTACCTCTATCCTGCTTACGATTACGACGAGTATGAGCCGACTGCGACACAGGCACCTCCTCCCCAGATAATCGTCGTGCAGCCCGCTCCGGCGCCCGCTCCAGCACCGAGTTCGGTCGAGTCGCTGGTGCTGGAAAACCAGGGCGGCCAGTGGGTGCGGATTTCGAACTACGGTCAATCGCCGGCCCGCACGCAATCTACGCTGCCTGATTCTGCGTCAGCATCCACTCTGCGATCCGCTCCTGCCGGAACCAAGGACGCAGCTGCGCCGCCTACC
>QHXA01000337.1:0-5253 GCA_003222755.1 Acidobacteriota bacterium | reverse complement strand
GCACCGGCTCGTGGACAAAGAAAGTCCCGGTTGCCGAGTTGGACGTGCCCGCGACTCGGAAACTCAATGAGGAACGCGGCGGAAAGTTCAGTCTGCCGTCCGGACCGAACGAAGTGATAATCCGTTGACCAGAGGATTGCTCGGTTTCGAACACAAGTCCACTCGAAAAACGATTGCGAGATGCGGGGTCCCGCATTGCCTCTAAGATACGCAAAAAATCTCCGTTAATTGCTGGTTAATTGGGCAAATCTGCTCGAGTACAGGGCAAGGATGACCAAAAAATTAATCTGGATCGGGCTCTTCGTCGGCTCCACTCTTGGCAACATGCTTCCCGTGCTCTGGGGCGGCGACGCGATTTCCGTTTCCGGATTTTTCTTTTCAATGCTGGGCGGAATCGTCGGCGCTTGGATGGGGTACCGCTGGAGTCTGTCGTTGTAATTACCCCAACCTTTGGATTCGAACTCAAAATCCCACGCTTCACAGAGCTGCACCGCCGCATGAACCTGGCACCCTGAGGTCATGCGACCGGTCCACGTCGAAGAGATTCGCCGCCTGAAGCTACTGGCGTAGCCTCTTATTTTTTCGTGAGCGCTGGATTGACGTAGCCGTGCTGCAAAACTTTTTTCAGATCCGGCCGCACGCTCAGGTATGTCACATGATCGGGGACGGAAGAAAAACCGTGCGGCACGCGCTCAGGAATGACAATGATGTCGCCTTCCTTAATCTGACGGCTCGTGAATCCACCATGATCCCGCTGCAGGATGGGCCGTTCAAGATCGTCGTCACTTCGTTGTCGGCCGCAGATCGCGTGCCGTTGACGATCGTTCCGCCGGTAATGAGCGTCCCGCTGCCCGAAATGACGATATAAGTCTCAGCCGTGTCGTTGTGGTAGATGCCGTTCGGCCCCTTCGCACCCTCGCGCGGCTCGCCGCATGCGGACTGTGGATTCGGTGACGCCGGGCCGCGGGCGGCCTTGCCTGTACCAGCCGCGGCGTTGCCGGCGCCGCCAGCCGTCGCCCCCCGGTGAATGACTGCAACGGCGAGCTGGTAAGTGCCCATGTCGATGACACGGATCGAATTGTCGGGGACGGTCCGCTTCGTATCCGCCGCGTACTTCAGCACGGCCTTGACGTCTTCGTTGCTAATCACAACGGCGTCTTTTGGCGCTTGGGCCAATCCAACAATAGGACACGACGCAAATACGAACACCAGAATTTGCAGAATATGTTTTCGCATGAAAACCTCCTATTTCACTTCAACGAGCTCGATGGCAACCCGATCGGGTCCTTCAATCATGGCCGCTCGCATGTTGCCCCATGGGTGAATCTCTTCGAGAAACTTGATCCCCTCACCTTTCAGGCGGGCCACCGTTGAAGCCAGATCGGCCACGCTGAGCGCCCAGTGATCGACAATGTGCCCGCGTGTGCTGACGAGGCCGCCGCCCGGCCACGGCCGGATCGAAATCGAGATGTCGTCAAAGAACACGGCGCCTGATGGGTCGCGGACAAATCCCGGAAACTTGGCAAATGATGGCCACGTCGGCGCGGCGTATTGCTGTTTGCAATCGCCCGCCGGAGGGGCTGCGGGGGCGCCGCCAGGACTTGGGGGAATCGTTGCGCCGAGGTGCACGACATACCACTGCATCGCGCAGAGCGGATGCTCATGGTACATGTGGATGTGATTGAAGCGCTCGACCTGACCGGCTTGAGCGTTCTCAATCAGCGCGCCGTCAGGGCCCCTGAGATAGCCGAAGCCGCCCTGCCGCGCAGGCATGACACCTTTGGCGCGCAGTTCCAGAATCTGCTCTTGCGTTGGGAATCCCGGCAGCGCGTCGCTGGACATGTCGACGAGCTGGCCATCGGCCGCGTCCCACATCTGAGCGATCTGCAAGCCCATCGCCCGGAACCGCTCGTTGTACTTTCGCGAGTCCGGCGTGTTCCACCCGAAGTGCCACACCGACGTCTGCGCCCCCGTCAGCTCGGTCTGCGGCGGCGCAGTGACCTTGGTAAACAGCAAATAGACGTTGCCGGTCTTGACTGCCTCGTAGCCGTTGAAGGTTGTCGCCGTCGCCGACGCCGCAAAAGGTTTTGCATAATAGGCGGCCGCAGCTTTCGGATCCATCGAATTCAGGTGCACGTGATGCACGTGCAACGGCGCAATTTTCGGCGGAGACTGCGCGAGGACGGGCTGATTCATCCGATAGGAAATTGCCATCACTATCAGGAAAATAACGACGAATGCAATGCGTGACGTCACGTTCATAAGCGTTCCAGGTAAAGTCAAAAATTGAAGAAATTGGTGTTGAAAGACTCCGATTTCACCACAAATGGAACAACGGACACAAAAAAATTACAGCCGAAACTCCTTCGTGACTTTTGTGGTCAGACGAAATGTCCAAACTCCAGACCGCCGCGCTGGTGGCATCAACGGCTGACTGAGCATTATCGGTAATAACCGGAGATGGGGGTATACAGGGAATCGTTCGGTTTTCCCCGTTCGTTTACTGGCGCCGCGCCTGCGCTCGCGCAGGCGCGTGCAGGTGATACATCCTCAGCGTCCCGTAACTCTTCGCCGCCGGCACCTGGCCGACGTAATCGCACGCATAGCCGCGAGGCTCGAGCGCGAGCCGCGCCGCGAACTGCTCGGTCACGAACACTTCACCCGGCGGTGTCACGGGCTCGATACGCGCGGTGCGGCTCACGTGAGCGCCGAAATAATTCATGACGCCTTGGACCGGATCGCGCGCCTCGAAGACCGGGCCGAAGTGTCCGCCGAGCCGCAGCGCGAGCGTGCCCGGCAGGCCTTGCGCTTCGAGATCGACCGCGGCGACCGCGGCCTGCAGGTCGAGGGCGCATTGCGCGGCCGCGGCGGCGTCGCTCATGACCACGAAGAGCCCGTCGCCCCACGTGTTGCGGTACAGCACCGCGTCGCCGTAGCGCTCCAGAACGCCGCCGAGCGCGCCCAGCAAATGCGTGACGAATGCGGGTATCTGCGCTTCGGTGAGCTTGCTGAAGCCTTTCACGTCGCCAAAGAGCATCGCGCGCAACTCGCGTCCGCGTGACGGCGGTACCGGAGTCCACGAGACGGCGCGCCGCGTTCCTTCGCCGCAGCGGATGACGTCGGCTTGCCCGACGAGCTCGCGCCACGTGCGCACGTCGAATCCGGTCCCCGCGCTGCCCGTCGTCTCCTCGCCGTCCCACACCGCGATCTGCCTCACCGCGGCATCGAGAAAGCGCGCTCGCAGCACCGCGAGACCCATCGCGACGAACGAGCCGTAAGCGAAGATCCAGTCGTGGCCGAGATAGCGATCGTCGGTCGCGAACGTCACCGAGGTGGCGCGCGCGAGACACGCGTCGAAGCGCTCGCGCCAGCCGGGGCCGGCGGGATCGACCGAGATCTCGACGAACTCGTCGCGAGCGAAAGGCAGCACCACGTGCAGCTCCGCGCCGCGTTCGAGCAGCGCTTCGGCAAAGAGGATGTCGGCGCCCGAAGCGAGCGCGCCGTAGCCGAAGCCGACGTTGCGCTCGCCGAGCATCGCGCGTATCCCTGCCGCGACTTGCATCTCCTGGCGCGCCGGAAAGCATCCGTCGCGGCCTTGAGCCGAGATCATGTGGCCGGTGTAGTGAATGACGGCGGGGGCGGCCAGCGGTGCGAGCACATCATCGGCGATTCCGCGCGCGGTGCACACGAGCCGTAACTGACGCCGCGTCGTCGCGCGCGCCGCGAGGTCGGCGCTGAGCGCGGCCGCGCTCTGCAGCGCGATGCGGGCCGCGGCGGCGTCGCCGAGCACAAGCGAGGCTTCAGCTCGCGATGCCGCGACGTAGTACGCGTCATCGCTCGCCGCGTTGTCGTCGAGGCACAGCGTCAATACCTCGCGCGCGACGCGCTCGGCGGCCTCGCGCTCGCTGGCGAGCAGACGCAGCGTCGCGACATTGACGCCGGGATAGTAGCCGCCGCTCGCGCGATAAATCGCTTCGTAGCGATCGGCGGCCCGGGAGAGCAGCGCGGCGCGCTCCTCTTCCGACGCGGCGAGCGCACGGTCCTTCGCGATTCGCGCACCGAGCGCGACCACGTCGGGCTCGCTCGACGCCTGCAGCCGCAGCCTTGCGAACTCCGCTTCGGCGCGGCCGGTCGCGCCCGCTTTGGCGAGACTGAGGACCGCGCGATGGCCGAGCCAGACATCGTACGGATGCTCTTCGAGACCGTGCAGCGCGGTGTCATACGCGAGGAGGAGCTCGCCGCGGCGCTCGAACTGCCGTACGCGAGCGAGCCAGTCGGAAGCCTCGGTCACGATGAGCCTACTTCTCGGGCGCCGGCGGGCAGCGCATACGCACGATGCCGTCCTGCGCTTCGCCTGAGGCGAACACGAGCTTCATCGTTGCGTCGTCGACGATCTGGAAGCGCGACACGTTTTTATCGTCGGCCTCCTGGTCGACCGGGCGAAATTCGAAACCGCCTTTGATCGCGACGACTTTCGCCGGCGCGTCGAACGACGGCGCCTGCGGATGGTTGACCTGCGTGAGCACGGTGTCCGACCCGGTGCGCAGCACGTTATAGCGGATCATCCTGCCCTGGTATGGCTGGCACCACGAGCCGGTGACGAAAGCGAGATCGCTGCGCTTCGGCGTCGCCGGCGCTTTGGGCTCTGCAGCCGCCGCGGAAGGCGGTGCCGCGACGGGCGCGCTGGGTGCGGCCGGCGCCGGTGCAGTGGTCGCAACCGGAGCAACCGGCGCGTTCGATTTCGGTGCGAACCACCACGCTCCGGCCACAGCGGCGAGCGCGACGACAGCGAGCGCGGCGACGACAGGGACATTCGATTTTTTGCGCGGCGGGGGTAACGCCGACGAACGCACGGCTGCGGCGTCAGGATGCCCGATCGCCTTGATCGCGGAGACGAGCGGGAGCAGATACTGCTCCATCGGCGACTTCCACGCGTCGACCCACTGCGCCGACGAGATGAAGAACTCGAGCGATCCCGACGGCTTCACTTCGCGGATGCGAACCGGCAGGACCGGCTTCGTCTTGCTCACCGCGCGCTCGACTTCCTTCTTGACGAACTGCGATTCGTTCGACTGATCGGACAGGACGAGCACAAGCGCGCGGCTTTCGGCGATGCCATCGATAATCGCCTGGCCGTATTCGACTCCCGGCGGCACGTCGCGCGGCGCAACCCAGCACGTGATGCCCTGTTCTTCGAGGAAAGAGACGATGCGAAACGCGATGTCCCGGTCGGGGCTCGCGTAGCTGACGAAG
>QHXA01000918.1:911-1951 GCA_003222755.1 Acidobacteriota bacterium | reverse complement strand
CACCTGCGCTCGAACGTAGTATGCCGTCGGGTCATTGACAAGGTAACCAACGACAGCATTCGAGCTAGCGGTGAGGCTGCATGTTCTGCCGGCAAGAAGTACGCTGTTGCAGACCGGAGTCACGTCACTACCGGTTCCTGGATGTCCCGAAGTGTTGACGATCGTACGATCAGCCGCAGCGTCGCCGTTCAGATTCGCATCCGCGTTGCTCTGTGGCGTGGCGAACTCGGGCGACTCTACGGCATACGTTCCAGAAAATTGCCAGTTGCCGACTACATTTCGAAGGACACTGGATGCATTAGCAAACCACGGCACCTGATAGACCCACGAAAATGAGAAGCGGTGTCGGTGATCCAACGCGGACGATGCCCACTCTTTACGGATATTGAAGAAGTCTTCAGGACGCCTCGGAGAAAGCACAGTCGAGAAAACTTCTGCCGTGCTGTCGTCCGTTAAATGGCTCCATGTGTAGGCAGCTTTGAACAATGTACGTGCAGTGAACCGTTTGTTCACTTCCGCAGCCAAACCATGGTACTTCGAGTTCCCGAGCGGTTCGTAGGCTGTGATGTTTGACGTGAATCCAGCCGGCGCCATGATGTTTCCGAAGCTATTCCGTTCATTGATCAGTTGAGCATGAGTGAGCGTCAAACCATCCAGAGTTGCCTGCGAGGGAGCTTGGAAGAAGACCGGTAGATTGTGATTCGCGGTCGCAATAGCGATGCGATTGATCTGCCGCTGGAACAACAAGTGAACGCCGCGGTTTCCCAAATATCGAGCTTCCACAGTGTAATCTTTGGCGAAAACGCGCTGAACACTGAGATTCCAGTTCACGGTATAGCCGACTTTTTGGTTTGGCAGCCACGAGGAAGTCGCAGCACGAGCCTGAGCCGACGTTAGGGCAGAAGCTTGAGCCGTGGGTGGGATTGCGCCGTTCGCAAGGAATCCTGTCGCAGATCCACCGAGGGGGATGTCTACAGTTGATGTAGCTTGCGGCGGTCGCGCGTTGGTGCCGACGTTATCAAAAATCTGATCGTAAGCTA
>QHXA01000918.1:0-904 GCA_003222755.1 Acidobacteriota bacterium | reverse complement strand
CCGCGAACTGTAGTCGTCGCCTCATTGCCTGGCGTGTAGGCGAAGCCGATGCGAGGCGCAAAATTCTTCTTTTGAGGTTGTGGAGCAAAAAACGTCAAGACGCCTGGTACATCGGCGATCTTGTTCAGCTCGAATTCCCGCATGGATTTCGGTACGGTCGTGTATTCCCATCGCAAACCAAGATTCAAAGTGAGATGCCGGTTCAACTTCCAGTTGTCGTTTCCATAAAGGTATAACGCGTAATCGTTACCGATGTACGGCTTTCCCCCGACGTTTCGCTGGGCAATAGTATCGGGTGTCTGATCCAATAGGTATCTTTCAAGCGTGTTATATCCGTAATCTCCTCGCACGCGCTGAATGAATGTGCTTGAGGCGATTAGATCTCGCCAGTCCCCTCCGAACTTGAGATCATGTCCGCCCTTAAAGATGCTGAGATTCTCGAGAAGCTGATAGGTGTTTTGCTGATAGGTGTTTTGAATCGTCGCTTGCGGAGCGTTGGAAGCGGGACCGAGATTGAGCGTTAGATCGTTGACCGTGATATTGGGGAATACGTCCAGCCCGGGAAACTGAAGCCCAGGCAGAACTGGGAAATCCGCGTTGTAGCGCGTATAGGATGCACGAGCTTCGTTGGTAATGGTTGGCGAGAATACGTGGAACTGAGAAATAGTTGCCAGGTGTGAGGTGATGGGACGAGTGACCCAAAACGTTGGTAGATTGGCGTCGGTATTGATCGTGGAGATCTTGTTATCAATGTAGCGTACGCGCCACTGGTCTAAGTCCGACTGGTGGAAGTCGGACGATATCATCCAACGGTACGTATTCGTAAAGTTCGGTCCAATGATTTCAATTGGTCCGACGGGCACACTCCTACCACTCACATTGCGAGTTGCCGTTTGAGTTCCGG
>QHXA01000302.1 GCA_003222755.1 Acidobacteriota bacterium | reverse complement strand
CCGGTGATGTTCACGGTCACTCTCGTATTGACCTTCTTTACATGGGGAGAGGTTTACTCGCTGTTTCCTGCTACGGTCGGTGATTACTTTGGAAGCCGTAACGCGACGGCGAACTATGGCGTTGTCTACACGGCGAAAGGCGTCGCTTCGATTCTTGCCGCCCCGGTTGCCGCGCTTCTTTCTGAGCGATTCGGCAGTTGGGATGCCGTGTTTTATGGCTGCGCTGTTCTGGCGCTAATGGCGGCGGTAGGCGCCTTGGTGCTGCGCGCCGCGCCGCTGCCGAAGAAGGCCATCGAGCCCGATGCGGCAGTCGCGCAGGTTGCACGGTAGAGGCCACCGCTCCGCGGTGCCAACCTGGTTCGCACTATGGTTTCTTATCCACCACGAGAACTCTGGCCCGAGAAGATCTACAATCTCCCCGAACTCGCTTATCCAGACACCTTCAACGCGTGCTACGAACTGCTCGATGCCAACTTGGCGCTTGGTCGCGCTTCAGCTCCCGCGATTTATTCCGCGGACTCGATCGTTACATACAAGCAACTCACAGATGAGGTGATGAACATTGCAGGTGCCCTTCGACAGCGCGGCGTCAAGGCGGGCGACTGCGTGGTCATGCGGCTATTCAATCGGCCGCATTTTATAGCGACCTTTTTGGCAGTGCTGCGGATTGGTGCCGTTGCCGTCCCCACACCGCCACTGCTTCGGCAGCGAGAGATCAGCGCGATCATTGAAAGCGCGGATCCAATCCTGCTGATTTCCGAAACCGATTTGTGGGACGAAGTTGAAAAACTAGACCGCGGAGCAGTGCGTTGCGTCAATGTCGCAGAATTGCGCAACGGTGCTCCGTTCCGCGAGTGCGCGCCGACGCCGCAAGATACGCCGGCGATTCTGTTGTACACGTCCGGCAGCACTGGACTTCCTAAGGGCTGCATGCATTCTCACGCCGATCTGATGGCAACGTGCGACAGCTACGCGCGCTACATCCTTGAACCCTCGCCGGCAGACCGTTTTGGCGGCCATCCCACGATGGCATTTGCTTATGGATTGGGCGGCCTTCTTCTGTTTCCGCTACGATTCGGCGCTTCGACCGTTCTGCTCGAGCGCTTTACACCCGAGGCGATGATCAACTCGATTCATCAAGCAGAGGTGACCATCGCGTTCTGCGCGCCCATTAGTTTGCGGCTGATGATGAAGCAGTCTTCATCATTGAGGCAGACGCTTCGGTCACTGCGATTCGTGGTGAGCGCCGGTGAGACGCTGCCGGCCTCCGTATATCGCGCGTGGCACGATAACACCGGCATCGAGGTCCTGGATGGTCTTGGATCCACGGAAATGCTCCACATCTTCATTTCTTCCCGGCGCGGCCGTTCGCGTCCGGGCGCGACGGGCGAAGTTGTCCCGGGCTACCAGGCAATGGTGATTGACGAAAAAAGCATGCAACCTGTGCCGGATGGCGAAACCGGTCTTCTGGCAGTGAAGGGTCCCACCGGGTGCCGGTATTTAGGAAAGACGTACCGTCAACAGAATTACGTTCGGCAGGGTTGGAATATCCCCGGCGATATTTATATTCGCGACAGCGACGGCTTCTTCCATTATCAGTGCCGCAACGATGACATTATCATTTCCGGCGGCATCAATATCGCGGCGCCAGAAATCGAAGGCGTGCTGCTCGAGCATCCGGCTGTGTTCGAGGCTGCGGTGGTCGGCTCGCCGGACGACCTGCACGGGATGGTCCCGAAAGCTTTCATCGTCCTTCAAGGCACACACAGACCCTCGGACGATCTGAAGAAGGAGCTTCAAGATTACGTCCGACGCGAACTCGCTCCCTACAAATACCCGCGTAAGATCGAATTCGTAAAAGAATTGCCAAAGACCAGCACCGGCAAGATTCGCAGGACGGAACTGAGGCGCTCCGAGTTTCAGGTATCATAGTTTCGATGCCGGACATCGAACAAAAAGTGCTTGACGCAATGGGTCGCGCCATGGGCCGTTTCTCGATGCTGCGCGCGGGCGATCGAGTCGCCGTCGGTGTTTCCGGCGGCAAAGACAGCCTTACACTTCTACACGCGCTTGTTGCATACAAAAAGCGAGCTCCATTTCCTTACGACCTGATCGCCATCACGCTCGAACAGGGAAAATTCAAGCTGCCGATTGTTGCTCTGGAAGAGAAGATCCGCGGTTTGGGCGTGGAATGGGTCATCCGGCAAGACAGTGCGACGCTCCGCTTGATTGCCGAAAACGTGCCGCACGGCTGTGACATCTGCAGCCGCCATCGGCGTTACAACCTCTACAAAATTGCTACCGAGCTTCACTGTGGCGTCTTAGCGCTCGGCCACACGGCGGACGATTGCGCCGAGTCGCTCCTGCGAAATGTTTTATTCAACGGCCGCATTGCGTCGCTTCCTCCAGTATCTCAATCACAAAAAGGCAATGTGCGGCTGATCCGGCCGCTTGTATACGTCACCGAGGACCTTTCCACGGAATACGCGAGGGCGCAAGGCTTCCTGCCCATTGCTTGCGTGTGCAGTGAGAAGGAAAACGTGCGCCGCGAGATCCGCGAGTTTCTGGAGACGATGAAGGCCCGCCATATAGGAATTTCGGATTCAATTACCGCTGCCTTGGGCAATGTGAATCTTTACACGCTGTTTGGGGAGAACCGGCCGGATGTTCCAGCCGAAGTATGCAGCAGCCCATACGAATTCTGATCGCGGACGATCACCCGATTTTCCGGCATGGACTGATTTCGATCTTACGAAACGAGCCTGAGTTCACCGTCGTCGGCGAAGCAGCGGACGGCCGTCAAGCTCTCAAGATGATCCAGGATGTGCATCCCGACGTGCTCCTGCTCGATCAGGTCATGCCCGAGCTGACTGGACTCGAAACCCTGCGGGAGCTATCCAATTCACCCTCACCCGTCCGTACGATTCTGCTGACCGCTGGTATCACGAAAGAGCAGATTGCTCAGGCGCTGCAGCTCGGGGCGCGTGGCATCGTCCTGAAAGATGCGCCGACCGAGGTTCTTTTCAACAGCATTCGAAGCGTCATGACCGGCCAGTTTTGGGTTGGACAGAATAATGTGGCGGACCTCATGCAGGCTCTTCGCGCCTATGTGCCGGCAGCGGATGACCAGTCGAAGAAACAGTTCGGACTCACGGCCCGCGAGTCCGACGTTGTGGGCTCGATTGTGGCTGGCCTTACGAACCGTGAAATTGCCGAGAACTTCTCCATTAGCGAGCAGACCGTAAAGCACCATCTGCGGAACATTTTTGACAAACTCGGTGTGTCCAATCGTCTTGAGCTGGCTCTATTCGCGATCAATCACGGTCTCGTATCCAGAGACTAGTCCGCACGGAAAATCGGCAATCGCCCATCCGCCATCGGCAATTTGTAATATCGATTTGCGATAAGCAATTTGCAGAGCGCTGAGTCCGTAAATCGGGTATTGCAGATCGATATTGGCAATTGCTGATCTCGGGGAGCATGTTGTTTTGAGAAAACCCCATTCAGTGGTACGGTACGCTTCCATGATTGACTGGGTCATCCCCTGGTGGGGTTGGTTCATTTTCGGTTTTATCCTTTTGCTGTTGGAACTATCGGCGCCGGGCGGCTTCTATTTCCTGTTCTTTGGGGTGGGCGCCACCAGCGTGGGTACGAACGGCATCGCTTAGCCTTGAAACCGTGCGACTGGAGCAATTCTTCTTTGGGTCCCTTTTTGCAACAATTGCGGTGCTCGCCGTAATTATCTTGTGGCCATTCCTCACGTTTATTGTGCTGGCGGGAATCCTCACCTACACACTTTTCCCCCTCTACACGTTTTTCTACAGCCGTATTCGGCGCGCGCAACTGGCATCGGCTTTGTCTATTGTCGTTGCGCTTCTTGTGATGGTTTTGCCAGCGATCTTTCTGATCAGCGAACTGGCGCAACAGGTGTCGGGCGCCTATGCCAGCTTGAAGCTGGAGAATATTGAACGCATCACCGACTATTTGGGCCGAGTAACAGGCTATCGGATCGATTTGCAGCAAATGCTCAACTCCGGCGTCGAACAAATTCGCAAATGGATTTTGGCGGTCGCCCCCAACGTCCTCGGCTCGATCGGAGAACTGCTTCTGGGCCTGTTCGTGATGTTTTCGGTGATGTACTACGGGTTCGTGGAAGGTGAAACGTTTGTCACCCGAATCCGGCAATTGCTTCCACTGGAGCCGTCGCTGAAGGACTCTCTCTTCTACGAGCTTCGAACGATTACTCAGGCCGTGCTCTACGGTCAGGTCATGACGGCGGTCGTCCAGGGCAGCCTGGGCGCTCTCGGGCTGCTGGTTTTCGGAGTGCCGAACTGGCTGTTCTGGGGCGCGATTATGATTATCATTGGGTTCCTTCCACTTGTTGGAACCGCACTCGTTTGGGGGCCGGCGGCCGTGGCATTGATTCTGGACGGAGCCACAGCGCGCGGAATCGGTCTTCTGATCTACGGAGCGGCGATTGTGATGAACGTTGACAACGTGCTGCGCCCACGTTTGATGAGCGGTCGGACAAAAGTTCATCCAGCTTTCATTTTGATCGGTGTTCTCGGCGGCCTGAAAGTCTTCGGTTTCGTCGGACTGCTGGTCGGGCCGTTGATCCTGGCCCTACTTGTCGCATTCATCAAGTTCTACGAAGAAGCTTACTTGGACCCGAAAGTCGCCGGGCCGGCGGCGCACTAGCGATACCGTCCGAGGCTCTGATCATTGCGTACATGGCGATAGCGCCGCCTAGGTCTTTTTGCGGCCAACGCGTTCCTCCTTCTGGCGCAGGGCGGCGGAAATCATCCTCACAGCTTCGGTGACCCGAACCGAACTTGTGTCGACGCAGCGACAAAATGGATCGCAGTTCGGCCATTGCGGACGTGCGGTTCGCCATCGGCCGGGTATCGCCCTGACCGAGCACTCGCTTCCAATGGTCTTCGGGCGTCGCTCTCAACCACACGGCATGCGTGCGGCGTTTGAGCAGCTGCCAGGTCTCGGCATCGGTTACAACGGAGCCGCCGGTTGCGATCACCATGGCTTCACTTTGCGCAAGCAGCTTGAGAAGGATGTCATATGCGAGGCGCTTGTAGTACGGCTCCCCGTGCAATGCAAAAAGCTCAGCCAATGAAAGGTTCGCTTGTCTTTCGATCAATGAGTCCAGTTCGAGCAGCGGTACGCCCAGATGCTTCGCGAGAGCCTTACCTATCGTCGACTTGCCCGCGCCGCGCAGGCCCACGAGCGCCACGACCGATTTCTGTTTCTCTTCCGAGGGCATTAGCGAAACTAACGGCACGTCGAGTGCGCGTGCGACATCCGCGAGCCGCGCGACGGAGATGTTGCCTTTTCCGGATTCCAGATCCGACAAGAACCGCGACGACACACCCGAACGCTCGGCAATGTCGCGCAGCGTCCAACCCATGCTCGTGCGCCGCGCGCGAACCAGTGTTCCGATCTGAGAGAGCAGCGCGTTCTGCTTCACAGCGGATGAAGTATACTGCATGTTGACACGTATTTGCATCGGCAATATAGTACGGTTTTAACGGCAATTCGTAGGATCATAAAGGGGGAATGCATGGCGACGATGTTCATCGCCGGAGAATCCACAGCTTCGAGCTCCGGTCAAACCTATGATGTGATCAATCCCGCCACCGGCGAAGTGGTGGATTCCGCGCCGAAAGGCACTGAAGGCGACGCGCGCGCTGCCATCGATGCCGCATTTGCCGCGTTTCAGGCATGGTCGGAAACGGCCGCCGAAGCGCGGGCTCAGTTGATTTTGAAGGGCATCGATGCCGTGAAAAAGGAAATCCAGGAACTGTCCGTGCTTCTCACGAAGGAGCAGGGCAAGCCGCTTGGCGACTCCCAGCGTGAGATCGAACATTTTATGCACGGCATGAACTTCTATGCCGGACTCGCCTCGAAAATCCGCGGCTCCTACGTCCCCCTGCCGGACAACAAAATGTACGGCATGGTATTGAAACAACCGGTAGGCGTCACCGGCGCCATCGTGCCGTGGAATTTCCCGATCACGCTGATGGGAACGAAGGTCGGACCGGCCTTGGCCGCCGGATGCACGGTTGTGGTCAAGCCGGCATCGACAACGCCATTAACAACGACTCGCATTGTGGAACTGCTGAACCAGGCGGGTTTGCCGAAAGGCGTGCTCAACGTCGTGACCGGCTCCGGCAGCGTGGTTGGTGAAGAGATCCTGCGCAACGCCAAGGTCAGCCGCGTCGCGTTTACGGGCGAGAGCAAGACCGGTAAACACATCATGGAGGTTGCCGGCAGCCAGATGAAACGGGTCACGTTGGAGCTCGGCGGCAGTGATCCGATGATCGTGTGTGAAGACGCCGATATCGATAAAGCACTCACGGGAGCATCCGTCGGCCGGTTCTACAACTGCGGTCAGGCGTGCCTGGCGGTGAAGCGATTGTATGTGGTCGAGAGCGTCTACGCTCAGTTCGTTGAGAAGCTCGTCGGAAAAGTACAGCGGCTCAAACTCGGAAATGGTCTGGACAAGGATACGCGTCTGGGTCCCATGCATTCGAAAGTACAGCGCGAAGAGATCGAATCGCAGGTTGCGGACACGGTAAAACGCGGCGCGAAAGTTCTCGTCGGGGGGAAACGTCCCGAAGGCGCCGAATACGAGAAAGGGTTTTTCTATCTCCCGACGGTTCTGACCGACGCCCCGCATGACTCGCGCGTCGTTACCGAAGAAACATTTGGCCCGGTGCTGCCGGTGTTCAAGGTGAAAGATCTGGACGAAGGCATCGAACTCGCAAACAGTTCGCAGTGGGGCTTGGGCTCCTCGGTGTGGACGCGGGATCTCGCCAAAGCACGCCGCGCGGCCGAGCGCTTGCAAGCTGGCAACGTCTGGATCAACTCGTTGCATATCGGTTACGACGAGATGCCTTTCGGCGGCGTGAAGTTCAGCGGCATCGGGCGCGAACACGGGCCGGAGGCATTGGAGTATTACCTGGAGACGAAGGGCGTCGTTGTAGCGACGCCGTAAAGCATGGCAAAACTCATCATCGCAGGAGAACAGCGCGACGCCGCCGACGGCGGGACCACCGAGATTCGGAATCCCGCGACGGGCGAGCTTGTCGATCGTGTGGCCGCAGCCACGCAGCAAGACGTGGATAACGCGATCGATGCGGCGGAATCGGCATTCAAGAAATGGTCCGCTGTCCCGCCACCGCAGCGCGCGGAAATCTTGTACAAGGCCGCGCACCTGTTGAAGGAACGTGAGAAAGACCTTGCTCGGCTGTTAACGCAAGAGCAGGGCAAGCCACTCCGTGAAGCGATCCTCGAGATCCGGCGTTTCGCGCACACACTGGAACACTACGCCGGTCTCGCCAAGAGCATTCGCGGCGGTTATGTGCCGGCGCTCGATGATCGGCGTTACGGAATGATCATCAAGAAGCCGATCGGTGTCTGCGGCGCGATCGTGCCCTGGAATTTTCCCGTTTCGCTTTTGGGCAATAAGATTGGGCCCGCGCTGGTCACCGGAAACAGTGTCGTCGTGAAGCCTGCGGCAACGACGCCGTTGACGGACATTCAAGCTGTACACATTCTGAACGAGGCGGGGCTTCCTCCGGGTGTGCTGAACATCGTGCCTGGACCCGCGCGGATCGTCGGCGAATCGCTGTTGAAAGATGCGCGCGTCCGGAAGATCGGATTTACGGGTGCCACATCTACCGGCAAGCACGTCATGGAAGTTGCCGCGCAGAATGTGAAGCGCGTCACCTTGGAGCTCGGTGGCAGCGATCCGATGATCGTGTGCGATGACGCGGATCTCGACCAAGCTGTTAGTGCCGCGTCGGTCGGCCGCTTTTTCAACTGCGGCCAGGCATGCCTCGCGATCAAGCGGCTCTATCTGTTTGACAAGATCTACGACCAATTCGTGTCCAAGCTTGTAGTAAAAGCGGAAAAGCTCCGCGTCGGAAACGGAATCGAGCAAGGCATCATCGTTGGACCCCTCCACACCGCTGCGCAGCGCGACGAAGTGGAAGAGCAAGTCAGAGATGCCGTGAAGCGCGGCGCGCGCATTCTCGTTGGGGGAAAGCGCCCGGTGGGCGAAGCCTTCGCGAAAGGGAATTTCTATTTGCCGACATTGCTGGTGGACATCGATGAAAGCTCGTCGAGAGTAGTCCAGGAAGAAGTCTTCGGCCCGGTTCTGCCGATCCTGCGCGTAAAGGACCTCGATGAAGCCATCCAAAAGGCAAACAACTCGATATACGGACTCGGATCGTCGATCTGGACGCGGGATCTCGACCAAGCAACGAAGGCCGCTGAGCGCCTCGAGGCCGGATATACGTGGATTAATTCGCCGCAGATCATTTTCGATGAGCTTCCGTGTGGCGGTGTGAAGCAGAGCGGCCTCGGCCAAGGGCACGGTGAAGGAGCGCTG
>QHXA01000301.1 GCA_003222755.1 Acidobacteriota bacterium | reverse complement strand
GTTGGTACGGGGTGAGAGGTTGGCGTAGGCCGTTCGATCGGCATGGTCAAACACCACGCTGCCCGTTCCTTCGAGAAACCGGCCCTCATTCTCGTGGTGTGTAAGATCCACTACTCTGGATACACGAAACCCGCTGGATTCCAGCTTCTCGATGATATCTCGCCGCCGCTCCGGCCTGCGGCTTGGCGCCAGCATCGGGTAAAGCACCACGGTTCCGTCGTGGTGAAACGAAACCCAATTGTTCGGGAAAACCGCATCCGGAGTATTCAGATCTTCTTTGTCCTCGACGATGATCACCTCGACGCCGGCCTCACGCAATCGGCCGGCGAGAATATCGAATTCACTGCGTGCCCGGCGCTCGATTTCTTTCCGGCTATTATCCGTAATCTCTCGCTGGAACATGAATGAAGGCGCGGTATCGGGATTGAACCCGAACGACGCCGGCCTCACCATCACAACAGCACTGGGTAATTGCATCGGCTAAATCTCCACCAACATGCGCGCGGGATCTTCGATAAGGTCTTTGATTCGCTTCAAGAACGTGACGGCTTCGCGACCGTCCACGATGCGGTGGTCGTAAGTCAGCGCCACATACATCATTGGGCGAATGACGACAATACCGTCCCGCGCGACAGGCCGGTCTTCGATGGCGTGCATACCGAGTACGCCGCTTTGAGGAGGATTCACGATCGGCGTCGATAGCATGGATCCGTAGATCCCGCCATTGCTGATGGTAAACGTACCGCCCTGAAGTTCCTCGACTTTCAGCTGATTTGCCTGCGCACGTTGTGCAAAGTCGGCGATTGACTTTTCGATTTCTGCAAAGCTCATACGCTCAGCATTGCGAAGCACAGGCACGACGAGCCCTTTACCGCCTCCGATCGCAATCCCGATGTCGTAGTAATTGCGATACACAACGTCATGCCCACGCACTTCGGCGTTCAGTTGTGGGATTGCTTTTAGCGCCTCAACTGCAGCTTTCACAAAGAAGGACATAAACCCGAGCTTGACCTGGTACTTCGCTTGGAATGCTTCCTGGTACTGCTTGCGAAAAGCCAGTACCGCCGACATATCCACTTGGTTAAAAGTGGTCAGCAGCGCCGCAGATTTTTGGGCCTCGACGAGGCGCTCTGCAATGCGGCGACGGATGGGTGTCATCGGAATGATTTGTTCTTCGCGCGCGCCGGCGGAGGCTAACGGAGGTGTAGACGAAGGTGGCTCCCTTTGCTCCGTACGCGCTTTAGATGCCTCTCCCTGCAACGACGCTGCACCGGCCTCTCCTAAGGTGGGGCCGGGTGACGGCCCCATACGCGGCGCCTCTCCGAGGCGCCATCCTTTCCCGGGGGAAGAGGGCCGTCCGTCCGGTTCCATGTAGCCGATAACATCACCGACCGACGCCTTGTCACCTTTGCGCTTCAGCATTGTGGTGATGGTGCCCGATGCCGGCGCAGGCAATTCGACGGTCACCTTTTCCGTCTCGATCATGACAACGGGCTCGTCTTGACGGATTGGCTCGCCCGGGTTCTTCAGCCAGTCTCCAATCTCAACCTCTGTGATCGACTCGCCAACAGACGGAACCACCAATTCAACAGGCATCTTTGTCACCTATTATGCAAATGCTGCTGCGATCAACTGTTCCTGCTCTTTCCTATGACTGCTGTGCGAACCCGTAGCAGGACTCGCAGACGCCGGACGCGAAATTCCCTTCAGAGGCAGCCGGCCAAGGACCGCTTCACCGAATCGGATCTTCAGAAACCGCCATGCGCCCATGTTCTCCGGTTCTTCCTGAATCCAATACAGAGGTGTCCCATCACGATAGGATCTCAACGCGGCCTTCACAGTTTCATCGCCAAGGGGGTAAAACTGTTCGACTCGGAGGATTGCGATATCTTTTCGCCCGAGACGCTCTCTTTCCCGGTCCAGATCGAAATAAACCTTGCCGCTGCACATCAGAATGCGCGTGATCTCAGTACCGGAACCTGCATTTGCGTCCGGAAGGATGCGCTCAAAGCGGCCCATCGCAAAATCGTCCAGGCTCGAAATCACGCGCGGGTGGCGCAACAAGCTTTTCGGCGTCATCACGATGAGTGGTTTTCGCCAGCGGCGCAGCACTTGCCGGCGAAGGCAATGAAAGAATTGCGCCGGGGTCGTCGGCTGCACGATCTGAATATTGTCTTCGGCCGCCAGATCCAGAAACCGCTCCAGCCGCGCGCTTGAATGCTCGGGGCCCTGACCTTCCATACCATGAGGAAGCAATAACGTGATACCGCTGAGCCGGCGCCATTTGTCTTCTGCGGTCGCGATGAACTGATCGACGATCGTCTGGGCGACGTTCCAGAAATCGCCAAACTGCGCTTCCCACGCGACTAGGCCATCGGGCATATCGAGGCTGTAGCCGTATTCGAAACCGAGCACGCCTGTTTCCGATAACGGACTGTTGTAGATCTCTACTGCAGCTTGATCGGGCGCCAGATTCTGAAACGGCATATACGCACGTCCATTCTCCACATCGTGTAGGACGGCATGCCGGTGGCTGAAAGTTCCACGTTCGGTATCTTGACCGGATAAGCGCACGCGGGCGCCTTCGGTCGCCAGCGTCGCAAAGGCGAGCGCTTCACCCGCAGCCCAATCGAGCGGACGTTCCCCGCGAGCCATTTGCCTTCGCGAGCGGATTCCGGATCCAATCTTCGGATGCGGATGAAAATCTTGCGGCAGAGTCGTCTGCATTTCCAACAGCTCCACAAGGCGGTCGCGATCCACGCTCGTGTCGACTTCTTCCGCGTCCCGGTCTGGACCACCCACGTAGCCGCTCCAGATACCACGA
The DNA here is from genome assembly GCA_003222755.1 of Acidobacteriota bacterium. Classification (GTDB taxonomy): domain Bacteria; phylum Acidobacteriota; class Terriglobia; order 20CM-2-55-15; family 20CM-2-55-15; genus 20CM-2-55-15. The sequence continues at coordinate 7,222 of QHXA01000301.1, read as the reverse complement.
GGTGTTTCGGCCGGAGTCGCATAACTGTCGCTTGTAGCCTGTGACAGTTCTTGCTCGAGGTGTTCTTGCCGGCTGACGGCGATCTCATCCGCTTCGGCGCTGGTGACTCCCTGCAGCTTGAGCAGGTGCTCGAGGTAGCCTTCGCGCACCGGCTTCCGTTGTTTGATCGCCTGATAAAGGAGCGGCTGCGTGAAAAATGGCTCGTCACCTTCGTTGTGGCCGAGGCGGCGGTAACACCACATATCGACCACCACGTCGCGCTTGAACTCGCGGCGGAAGTCCATCGCCAGCCGCACGACCTGCGCGACGGCCTCGGGATCTTCGCCATTCACGTGAAAGATGGGAATCTGAAGCATCTTGGCAATATCGGTCGCATACACGCTCGACTTCGTTTGGTCCGGTGACGTCGTGAAGCCGATCTGATTGTTGATCACAATGTGCAGCGTGCCGCCCACGCTGTATGCGTCAAGCTGGCTCAGATTCAATGTTTCTTGGATGACTCCTTCGCCCGCAAATGCCGCGTCTCCGTGAATGAGAATCACCATGCCGCGTGTGCGCTCCACATCTCCCGTGCGGTCCTGCTTTGCGCGCATACGACCCAGCGCAACCGGATTGACAAACTCCAGGTGGCTCGGATTGAAACAAAGCGACAGATGTACCTTGCGGCCGGATTGAGTATCCCAATCGGAGCTGTATCCAAGGTGATACTTCACGTCACCACGGCCGCCAGCGTAAAGATCAGGATCCAGGTCCGCGAATTCACGAAAGATTTGCCGCGGGCTCTTGCCCATGATATTGGCGAGCACATTCAAGCGGCCACGATGAGCCATCCCGAGGACGATCTCCTGGATGCCGTGCTCGCCGGCTCTTTCAATCGCAAGATCCAGGAGCGGGATTAAACTCTCTGCGCCTTCAAGGGAAAAACTTTTCGCTCCGATAAATTTTTTGCGGATGAACTCTTCGAATATAACGGCATCCGTCAGCCGTGTGAAAATTCGAATCTGTTCTTGGCGGCCGAGGCTGATGCGGTTACCGGTGCTCTCCATCCTTTCCTGCAGCCAGTGGCGTACGAAGCTGTCATCGATGTGCATGAATTGCACGCCGATGGACCGGCAGTACGTGTTCCGGAGCCTTTCGAGGATCTCACGCAGGGGAAGCGTGCCACCGCCGCATATCGCCTGACACGCGAAGCGACGATCCATATCGGCTTCGGTCAAACCGTAGAACTCCAGATTCAGTTCCGCGGGAGTAGCGCGGGGAATTCCCAGCGGGTCCAACTGCGCCGCCATGTGGCCGCGGACGCGATAATTTCGAATCAGCTGATCGATACGTTCCTGCAGAACCGCAGTCGTTGCTTCTTCCGCAAGGACGCCATTCCCAGTTGCCGCTGGCGGGTTAAAAATGCTCCACGCCTTGAATGAAGGTGTGAGGTTTTGCGTTGCTGGAATCCGGTTGCCGTCACCGAAGCCTTGAAAATAATTCCGCCAATCCGGCGGAACGGATTCGGGATCCCGCAGGAATTCCGCGTACAGGGCTTCGACGAATTCGAGACTCACACTGTTGGGAAGCTTTGTCTCGGCCATAAGGACAGGATATCAATTAAGAGAAGGTTTGAACGAGATCGGAGAATACTGAGCACACCGGAGGTGGGCACGCACTGCGGAGCGGCGCCAGGAATTTAGCCAGGGTACGTCAACAACTCTGGACTCGCACCCTGAAAGCACATACGACTGGCGAGCCGTCGAGTTTCTCTGGGGAGCCGGGGGTTGGCAAGCGCGGATACTACGCGGAAAGTGGCCAGATAGCTATGGATTCGTGCCGTCTCCACCGGACGAGCCCGCACGACGAGTTCGCGGAGATTGCGCAGCTGGCGGGACAGATCGGCGAATCGATTTGAAAAAGATCCTCGGCCTGACGCTGGGCATCATGCCCGCGCTCGGCGGCTTCGTCGATTTAGGCCAAATCGTTTTCACGATGCAAGCGGGCGCGCTATTCGGCTATGCGCTGCTCGGCATCCTTCACATCCATGAAAAAGCGGGCATGCGGATTGATCCAATCCAGCTTCGTGACAGGCCCCGTCAATGTGGCTGGCTTATTGCGGTCATACTGTGCAGCGAAGGAATGGTGCGCAAAAACCGTCTGGGAGCTAATGCCGCACAGTAGCACCGCCAAAGTGGCTGCGATAATAAACAATGCATTTCTTTTCATAATTTATTTCGCCCCGACGTAGTGAGTTGCGTCGCGATCCTCACAAATGAACTCGATTAGCTCAGTATCGAGCATAATACGCTGGTTGACCCTGACGGTCCACGGTCGCGTGTACGCCTTCGGATCGTCGACCGTCACATCGATTTCAAGTGTTCCGTAGTTCGGCCGGCGGAAACGCTCGATTGTCTTTCCTGCGCTCGTCAATGGATTTCCATTGATATCCAGCCACCCGTCATCACGGAAGCCGATCGTTTCCACGATGAGTGTATCTCCTTCCCACTTTCCGACCGAGTAGCCATACCACCAGGGATCAGGGTCTTTCGACGGCAAGGTCCGTCCATCGGTGAAGATCTGGCGCAGACCACTGTTGGCCTCGTAAATAATGTAGATCATGCCCGGAGTCTGGACGACCTTACGCGGCTGACCATGAGTGTGAAACTGCATGTTACCCATGGGCAGGCAGTGCGCATCGGGATTGTCTTTGCTGTTGTCGGCCATCCGCTTCTTCACAACCTCCGCTGCCCATGGTTGTAGCGGCAGCCCTTCTTTGAATCCAGCGCCCACATCTCGAAATGTCGCTACTGGAGGGGTGCCCGGCGGCGGCGGCGGCGGTGGTGGCGGGGGCGTTGCTGCTGCACCTTGCCCACGTTGTCCGGCGGGAGGCCTTATGTTTGACCAGATTCCTGAAAGATCCGGTTTTCCATCAGCCGTTCTGGGCGCAGGTCCAGCGAGATTGGGCATGCCGTCAGGTCCTTTGGGAACTCCCGGAGTCGGATAAGAGGGCCACTGCGCCGAAAGCGATGGCGAGAGGAGAGCGAGCATCAGTATCAAACCGAACGCATTGAGGAACGTTTTCATTTCACCCTCCGATGGGAAGGCAATCTATCAAAAAGATCGCCAGACACCTAATCACCGACGCATAGTCCGCCGTAGGTGCCGGCTTTAGCCGGCGGGGGCCGCGAGAGCGGCCTTTCGGCCGCCGCGACCGGCTAAAGCCACTTGAGTACATGCTTAACCACTGTGTTCAAGCGCCCAGCTGCAACGCTAAATCGAGCATGTCCTTGGATACGACATCAAATTGCCCCGGACTCGCTTTGTCGGCCTGCCGCGTGGGCCCGTATTCATTCGGCCTGTAGATGAATCCGGTCCGCAATCCAAAACTGCGGGCCGCGTTCAGATCACCGATGTGCGCAGCGACCATCATTACTTCTTCCGTTTTGTGAGATAACTTTCCCGGTCGGGCTTATAGTGCTTCGCGAGTTCTGCGGAGAGAATGAGATCCCATGGCAAGCCGGCATTCTTGGCCATATCGGTTAGCAGCGCGACGTTGCCGTTAGAGAGCGGGGCGATTGTGAACTTCCTCTTCAGCCGCCGTAATCCCGCGACTGAGTCAGGCCACGGTTTCAGCCGGTGCCACACACGATTCAAGTGATCCTTCTCGTCTTCACTAAGAGCCGGCATCATGCGGAATTCCATCAGCAGTTCGTCGAGAATCATCCGATGCAGGTCGTCCAGCTTGGTCCACGGCAGCTGACCTTTCCGCACTTTGTCCATCGAAGGCGCGTAGCCGGCTCGCCACCGATCTGCGAAGCTGCCCCAATCGATCTCGAAACGCTTCGCCTTACCCCAGACTCTACCCTCTTCGATAATCGAGCCACGCCAATCCACAACGGTACCAAACGTGTCGAACAGCAGCGCTTTCGGTGTTACCACCGGTGTTGCGGCGCCAAACGCCTTCATCTCAGCTCGGATTATAAATCTTACGCCAATGGTCCATAGTCAGGTACGTGCCCATCAAGAATAGTGGCTCTGCGGAGTGCGGAAATTCTTCGAGGAGATCCTGTAGAAGGTCTCTGGCATCGTCCAACAGCCTCTGCTCGAGCAAATCCGAAATTTCATCGCACCGGTCCTCAAATGACATCGGATCGTCGAAGCCGTCATCGTCAACAACGATGTCCTTATCGGCGCGAATCAAAAAATCCGCTTTTCCGTCTCGCAGGAGCGGCGCCAGTACATTCATGATCTTCTTGGCGTCGCCATGGGTCCTTGGATGTAGAAGGGCTGTCCATCTTTGCCGAATTTGAATTGCCTGTCGAATGGCCGCTGACTTTCGATGATTGGTCGAGATATCAACCAATCGTCGGGAGGTTCGAATCCGAGTTGATGAGCATACTCGACGGCGCCGAGGACGATACAACGGGCCCGTTCGTAAGGGACCTCGGAGCATGACAGAGAAAGCCGTAGGAAGCCCGAGAGGTCGTCATAGGTTAATCGAGTCAGGACGACACCGACGAGATACTGCCATGATGAAGGTCACCTGATCCAGGAGTGGTCCCACTATTTTCCCGTACGCTGCATAAAGAGGTAACGTGATGCGCGTGTCGCTCCCTACCACCGGGCACGGATCGCCCGCCCATCGCATACTCGCCGGTTCGAAAGGCGTCGTGCCAATGTTGAGGGGGATCGGGTGGCGTGGATTTTACCGGAACGACTATTTGCCTGGATTCAATTGTTTTCGATACACTGCCCGCGCGAACACGATAGGAGCCGACATATGACGAATGCACGACTGCGTGGGTGTCTGAGCATTGCTCTTGCAGTTTTCCTTCTGGTGGTGGGGTTGGAATTTGCATGGGCTCAAGTCACCGGCACAATCTCCGGAAGGGTGGAAGATGCGACAGGCGCCGCTGTGGGTGGAGCTACGGTGACGGTGAAGAGTCTTGAGACCGGGGCAGCACGTACGGTCACAACAGACGAAGCGGGGAATTACCGAGTCCTGTCATTGCCTGTTGGTTCACAAGAAGTCCGTGCGGAAAAACCGGGCTTTCAGTCGGCGGTGCGCACGGGAATCAACCTCGTGGTCGGGCAAGAAGCAGTCGTGAACCTGAAGCTTGATGTGGGGCAGGTCACACAGGAGGTCACGGTCTCAGCGGACACGCCGGTCGTCGATGTGACAACGGCGAACGTGTCCGGTGTGGTGGGTGAACGTCAAATCAAGGAACTGCCGCTGAATGGCCGTAGCTTCGACAATCTCATCACATTGAACCCAGGCTCGATCAATTACACATACAAGAGTCCGGGAACGGTGACGAGTCAGGGCAATACATTCTCTGTTGCGGGACGACGGCCGCTGGAAAACTTGTTCCTGCTGAATGGAATTGAATACACCGGCTCCAGCCAACTTTCGATCACGCCTGGCGGCGTCAGCGGGAATCTGCTGGGCATCGACGCCGTTCGCGAATTCAATGTGCTCACCGGAACGTACTCCGCGGAATATGGAAAACGCGCCGGCGCGCAGGTCATAGCCGTGACGCAGTCGGGAACGAATCAACTGCATGGATCGGTGTTTGAATTTCTCCGCAACAGCGCGCTCGACGCGAGAAATATCTTCGATCTCAGCGCGACGCCCGGCGTCAAGGGAACCGCTGCTCCTTTCCGGAGAAACCAATTCGGCGCCAGCGCTGGAGGCCCGATCAAGAAGGATCGGCTGTTTTTCTTCGGCAACTATGAAGGATTCCGGCACCGGCTGGTGATTAATAATGTCTCGGTTGTTCCGGATCAGGAGGCGCGACAGGGCCGGTTGCCGAATTCGGCAACCGGTGTGTATACGGCCGTGCCAAATCTACGGCCGGAAATGTTGTCGTTCATGTCATTGTGGCCGCAACCCAACGGTCCGGAAATCATGGTCCCTGCGGCAGCGCCGGGAACGGGCCTTGTGCCAAGTGGGACCGCGTACTCGTACAACGGTCCCAAACAATCGATCAACGAAGATTTCGGCACTGTAAAAGGAGACTACAACCCTCGCAACGAGGATTCGTTTTCGATCTCTTACACCATCGATGACGGCAATAACCTCTCGCCGCTGGCTGATCCACTTTTTGGAAATTACATTACGCTTCGGTCGCACGTCGCCAGCATTCGAGAAACGCACATTTTCTCACCACGCGTTTTGAATAATTTCAGTGGCGGGTTCTCGCGGGCAGGATTTGCTCTGGATTCGTTCGCCTTCGCTACGTATCCGCCGAGCCTCTCGTTCGTGAGCGAACAAGGGCCGGGCGGAATCGTGATCGGCGGCGGCACGACGACGACTGGGGCGGCAGCTATCACGTCGCCCGGTCCGAATAATGCAGCGGGCGCGCGGAATCGCAGAAATCTCTTCACGTTGACGGATGGTCTACAGATCAGCAGCGGAATCCATCAATTTAATCTGGGTGGATGGTTTCAAAAGATGCAAGACAACGAGAACACTGCATCGCGCAGGCTGGGAGTAGCAAACTTCGCGAGCTTGATGACATTCCTGCAAGGGACGACAACGACCTTTCAGATCGTACCGAATCCCACCGAACTCGCTTTCCGAAGCTGGTTCGCTGCATGGTACGCCGAGGATTCGATGAGACTCCGGCGCAATTTGACTTTTCGCGCGGGCATTCGACATGAGTTCACCAACGGCTGGAACGAAAAGTTCGGTAGGGCGGCCAACTACGTGACCGATGCGAATGGCGTGCTTCTGACAGATCCTCAGATCGGGAAATCCGCATTCACGAAGAACAATGCAAAGTGGTTATTCGGCCCGAGAGTCGCTCTCGCGTGGGACCCGTTTGGAAAAGGCAAGACTGCGGTCCGCGCGGGATTCGGGATTTATTACACATTGATCGATAACCTCGCCTTCTTGCTAAACTCGCTGCCGCCCTATAACGGCTCAGTCACTTTCTCGGGCGCCTTGTCTAATTTCCTGCCGATCACTCCTGGTGTACAACCGCCGCCCGCCTGTGGCCCGAGCGTTCCAACACCCTGCAGCACTTTCGCACCGCAAGGTATCGAAGCCGCAGCGAAGACGCCAACTGTCAACGAGTGGAATTTGACTGTGGAGCAACAAGTCGGTTCCGACATAGCATTCCGCATCGGCTACGTCGGATCGTTCGGATATCACGGGTTGCTGAGCATAGATCCCAACACTATCCCAGCGCAGATTTGCTCGACCGCGAGCGGGTGCGCGGTTGACACTACAGGTACG
>QHXA01000300.1 GCA_003222755.1 Acidobacteriota bacterium | reverse complement strand
CGCATTGGTCGCGGTGATTGTCACGCCGGGAATTAATGCGCCCGTCGAATCAGAAACAGTCCCGCCCAACGTGGCGTTGCTGGTTTGTGCAAATGTGCGTATCGGGAATACGAGACACAACAGCGTGATGGCCGCCAATACTGCTTTTCTTTTCATGATGCACTCCTGGACGCGTCTGGGTGTGACTCCTACACAGACATCAATCGAAAGTCAACGGCGGGAACAGGGAAGGGCAGGGATGCGTCAAGGTCGCCGCCTGGAGTTTGGACATTTTTAAACGTACATTAATACTGCTTTTCTTTTCATGATGCACTCCTGGACGCGTCTGGGTGTGACTCTTCTATACAGACATCAATCGAAAGTCAACGGCGGGAACAGGGAAGGGCACGGATGCGTCAAAGTCGCCGCCTGGAGCTTGGACATTTTTAAACGTACATTTCTGCGCGATAAATTAGCAAAACTGGAGTGTCGCTGAAGGACAGACGCTTCGGCGCCGCGGAGCGGTGCGAAATGTCCAAACCCCAGAGCGCCGGCTAAAGCCGCCGCGGGCTAAGGCGGGCTAAAGCCACGCGACTACATACTTGACTGCTGCCTGGTTTACAATTCAACAGCTATGAGCCGCGCAATTCGGCCTCTATTGATCTTTGTCGCCTTACTCTGGCTGGCAGCAGTTCAAGCCCAGACCAAGATCACCACGCCAAAGGAGCAGTTTGGGTTCAACATCGGCGACGACTACGTTCTGGTGAATTACACGCAGTATGCCGATTATCTGAAGAAGCTCGATCGAGAATCGGACCGCCTGACCGTGCAGGAGATCGGCAAATCATCCGAAGACCGCACAATGTATCTCGCCATTGTTACTTCTCCTGAGAACCAGAAGAAACTCGCTCGATACAAAGAAATTTCGGAACGCCTGGCTCATGCAGAGGGTCTGACGGATGATCAAGCGCGGACGCTCGCAGACGAAGGCAAGGCGGTGGTCTGGATCAATGGAGGCATTCACGCCACAGAAGTGCTTGGATCTCATCAGCTCATCGAAAATATCTATCAGCTCGTCAGCCGCACCGATGCGGAGACGCTTCGCTTTCTAAACGACGTCATTATTCTGAACTGCCTTGTGAATCCCGATGGCATGGAACTGGTATCCAACTGGTACATGAAGGAGCGCGATCCCCTACGGCGAACATTGAATGGTATTCCGCGACTCTACAACAAGTATGCCGGACACGATGACAACCGGGACTTCTACATGAGCGCGCTCGCGGAAACCGACGCGATCAACAGAGTCCTTTTCCGCGACTGGTTCCCGCAAATCGTCTATGACCACCACCAGACCGGGCCGGCCGGCGCCGTGATGTTCTCGCCGCCTTTCCGCGATCCATTTAATTACTTCTTGGATCCAATGGCCATCACGCTGCTGGACGAAGTCGGCGCGGCCATGCACAGCCGTTTCGTCGTGGAAGGCAAGCCGGGTGTGACCTCGCGTTCCGGCGCGAATTATTCGACGTGGTGGAACGGCGGCCTCCGGACGAGCCCGTATTTTCACAACCAAATTGGATTGCTGACTGAAACTATCGGCAGTCCGACACCAATCGATATTCCATTCGTACCGGATAAAGCTCTGCCGAAAACCGATACACCTTTTCCCATTGATCCTCAGCAAAAGTGGCGTTTCCGCCAGTCCATCGAGTATTCGATCACTGCCAATCGCGCTGTTCTCGACTACGCGTCACGTAATAAAGACCGGATACTGTTCGACATTTATCGGATGGGCCGGAATTCAATCGAGCGCGGCAGCCGCGATACCTGGACAGTGACGCCGCGGCGGCTGAGAACTGCCAAAACACGCGATGAATTACGTACGCCCGCAGCGCGCGATGCGCGAGGTTACGTCATTCCGGCGGACCAGCCCGATTTTCTGACGGCAACGAAGTTCGCCAATGCGCTTATCAAGAACGGCGTGACCGTGCTCCGCGCAACGACGGTAAGATTTATCCGGCCGGATCGTATGTTGTGAAAACCGCGCAGGCGTTTCGTCCACAGGTGCTCGATATGTTCGAGCCACAAGATCATCCGGATGATTTTGCCTACCCAGGCGCGGCGCCGACTCCGCCGTACGATATCGCGGGCTGGACACTGGCTTTTCAAATGGGTGTGAAGTTTGCCCGGATTCTGGACGGCTTCGACGGACCCTTCGAGGTACTCCGGCAGGAAATCAAACCGCCTGCCGGCAAGATTACCGATGTTGCAAACCCGGCCGGTTACCTGCTGAGTCATGAGGTCAACGATTCTTTTATTGCTGTCAATCGGATGCTCGAAAATAACGAGGAGGTGTATTGGTTCAAGAGTTCGTTCTCGGCCAATGGGAAAACGTATCCTGCTGGAGAGCAATTCATTCCGGCCAAAGCCGGCACGCTCCGAAAGCTTCAGAGACTGGCACAAGAAATCGGATTGTCTTTCGATGCGGTCGCCGCAATGCCTCAGGCAGAAGCCTTCAAATTGCAGCAGGCGCGGATTGCGTTATGGGACCGGCCGGGCGGCTCTGTCGCCTCAGGCTGGACACGATACGTTCTGGAAAAATTCGAGTTCCCCTACACGGTCCTGTTGCCCGAGGCTCTCGAAAAGACAAACCTGGCACAAAAATTCAATGTGCTCATCCTGGTCGATGATGCGACAACAACACCGGTCCCGCAGCTGAAAACATTTCTGGAGGATGGCGGAACAATCCTAGCGATAGGCAAGTCGACCAAACTGGCATATCAACTCGATTTGCCATTCACCAACGCACTCGAAAATCTCACTCGGCGCGATTTCTATGTGCCTGGTTCGCTGCTACAGGCACGAGTCGAGAATGCCAACCCGTTGGGATACGGCATGCCCGAACACGCGGACTTCTTCTTCGATAACAGCCCCGCATTTCGCCTGAAGTCGGGCGGCAATGTTATCGCCTGGTACGATTCCGCCGAGCCCTTGCGCAGCGGTTGGGCATGGGGTCAAAAAGTTCTCGAGGGTGCCGCTGCCGTTGTCGAGCTGAACGTAGGCAAGGGTAAGCTGGTCCTCTACGGTCCGGAGATCCTTTTCCGCTCACAGCCGCACGGCACCTACAAGCTGTTGTTCAACGGGATCTATCTCCCGCGCTAACACACCACGCGCACGCCGGCAGGGGTGCGAGGAGTCCGCGACACCCTTTCAGGGTGCGGATTCCAGAGTTGTCGACGTATTCCAGGGGTACGCAAAAAACGCGTACCCCTGGCTAATTTCCCAGCACCGCTTCGCGGTGCGTTGGGCTGTAGACCGCCCCTACAGTCTACACAGCATCACGTAAACGATCACGCCCGTAACGGACACGTACATCCAGACTGGAAACGTCCAACGGGCGATGCGGACGTGTTTGCCGAACCGGCCCGTCGCTGCAAGAAAGCCGGTCCTCAATACCATAGGCAGGACGACAGCCGCTAAAACGGTATGCGTGATCAGCAGCGGAAAATAGACGTCCCGCATCCAGCCCTGCTTCGTGAATCGCACGCTGCCGACGTTGTAGTGGTAAACCAGATAGGACGTGAGGAACAGCGCAGACACCACCATCGCCGCAAGCATGCATGCTTTATGAGCCTGGATATTTTTTTGCTTAATGAAGTAGAACCCAGTGCCGATGAGGACGGCGGCGGTAGCGTTCAGGCCGGCATTGACTGTCGCCAGATCTGCGATGCCGATCATAGAAGTTTTTTTGCGTCGGAAGCCAGTCGCTTCAAATCTTCTTCTTCCGTTCCGCTATAGTAGCCGCGGATCTCGCCTCGCTTGTCCACCAACACAAAGCGGGTGCTGTGCGTGATCGGCTCGGTAGCAGTTCCGCCTGAATCATCAACCGGAAGTTTGAAGCCGTTCATACAAAGCTCGTATAACGACTGTTTATCTCCCGTGAGGAACAACCACCGATCCGCGCTGGCGCCATGTTCCGCAGCATACACAGCTAGAGCTTTCGGCGTATCTCGACCGGGGTCGACCGTAAACGACACCAGGCGGATTTCTTTGGGCACCGTGTCCTGCAGCTTTCGCATTTTGTCGGTCATCATGGGGCATGTTCCGCCGCAGTTCGTGAAGATGAAGTCCGCTACCCACACTTTGTTCTCGAGATCAGCAAGCGTTACGGTCCTGTTCGTTTGATCGATGAGGGAAAAATCCGGAAGAGGGTAGAACCTGGTTAGTTCCTGCTCGCGCTTGCAGCCGGAGACAACCACAGAGACAGAGAGACACAGGCTAAGCGCGGTGATTACAAAGTTCTTCATACTACATCTTGTCAATCATCATCAGGACGAGGAGAGCCGGCAGATACAGGACCGAAATTCGGAGCAGCCGATGCGCGTACATGTTCGAGCGGAACAATGCCACAGCGATGCCATAGCCCAAATAGACGAAGCCCAGCAAAATTGCGCCGAACAGATATGTCATGCCTGTCAATCCGAAGAATGTCGGCAGTACGCTCACTGGAATGAGCGCGCAACAGTAGAAGATGATTTGCCGTCCTGTGCTTTCGCCGCTGGTGTGAATTGAGAAGCCGGCGCGGCCGTAATCGTCCGTGAAGATCCATGCTATCGCGAAGAAGTGAGGCATCTGCCATAGAAACAAGATTGCGAACAGCGATAGAGCGACAGCGTCGATTTCGCCGCGTGCCGCAGTCCATCCCATGACCGGAGGAGCAGCGCCGGGAAATGCTCCGATCAGCGTGCACAGCTTTGTTCGCGTTTTGAGCGGCGTGTACACAAGAATATATCCAGCCAAGGTCGCCACACCGAGCGCCGCCGTAAGGCCATTCACGAAAACCATCAGGTATGCAATGCCGAGCGCGGACACAACGGACGAGAAAATAAGCGCGTCATTCGCGAACAGACGACCATCCGGCAGCGGCCGGTTTCTCGTGCGCAGCATGCGCGAATCCAGATCGCGTTCGAAATATTGATTGAGTGCGCTCGCACCGCTCGCGACGAGGCCCGTGCCGAGGACTGTGTGAAGTAGCAGCAAGAGGTTGAACCGATCTCGAGATGCCATGTAGAAGCCAACGACCGTCGTAATTAGAACGAGGAAGGTGATTCGGGGCTTGGTGAGCTCAACAAAATCCGAGATTGCCGGTTGTTGAAGGCTCATAGAGCGCCTCTATACTCGGCGGATACGCTCACGACTACCATCGCATAAGCCCTAAGGGTCAGCAAAAAAGACGTGCCGAGCACCAGCGCTCCTGTGAGAACGTGCGCGGTCGTTGGTATGACGGCCTTCGCTGTCCAGACTGTGATCGCGCCCAGTATGAGTTGAATGCCTACAAGAACGAGCATCGTCAGTGCGGGCCGAAACAGCAACCGATGATCCGAGTACGAGCGCGCGATGCGAGAAAATGTCCACACAATCATGGTAGCGACGACAACCGCTCCAACACGATGTGCAAAATGAATGACGATCTTATTCGAAGTGAATGGCGGAATGACATGCCCCAAGGCGAGCGGAAAGTCCGGAATCGCCAGACCTGCGTTCGTATGTCGCATTAGCGCGCCAAGAATCAGCTGCGCGTACACGGCGGCCGTTGTGACTGCGCACAACGTCTGCAATGGAATGCTTTCGGCCCGAGATTTCACCAGAGGTAAACCACGCTTCCAGCGCGGCGACGTGAACACGGCGAGAGCGATTACGGTGCAAAAGAACGTTTGCGCAAGGCACGCGTGCACGGTTGAGATCCAGGCAGGCAGAAGGAAAATGACGGTTAGCCCGCCGAGCACGCCTTGAAGTATGACGGCACCCAGTGCTGCGGTGCTAAGCCATCGCACCCATCGGCGCCTTTCCTTTGCCCACATCCAAATCGTCAGAATCACGGTGAGAAAGCCGACGAAGGAAGCCAGCAGCCGGTGGCCATGTTCATAGAAGATTCCCCCCACCCATTTTGAATACGGAAATGCAAACATGTTCCGACCGTACGTGGTAGGCCAATCCGGCACGCTAAGGCCGGATTGGGTACTCGTCACCAAGCCGCCCACGAAGATGAGAAGCGCGGTGCAGCACGCTGTGAACACGGCGAATCGGTGGAGAGCAATATTTTCGTCGCGCATGGATGATTTCCAGCCGCGGAGCGGCGTGGAGTTTTGACATTTTCGCACCGCGGAGCGGTGCTGGGAAATTAGCCAAGGGTACGCGTTTTTTGCGTACCCCTGGAATACGTTGACGCTCTGGAGCCCGCACCCTGAAAAGGTGTCGAGGACTCCTCGCACCCCCGCCGGAGTGCGATCGTTGGTATATTTCACTACCAGGGGTACAGAAAGAACGCGTACCCCTGGCTAATCTCCTTGCACCGCTCCGCGGTGCGCATACTTAATCCGCGGTGCCTTTGTCGTTCGCGCTGAACGTGAAATTGACTTCCTTCTTATCGTTGTCGCCGACTTGGACCATCATCGTCTTTTTGCCGTATTTCTCGTGCCAGGCCGTGATCTCGTAATTGCCCGGAGGAAGCTTCAGCTCGAAGGTCCCGCCCTTCATGGAAACGGTATGGAACGGGTGGTCAAACACACCGACAAAAGCGCCCATCCACTTATGAACGTCGCATCGGATCGGTAGTGGAACTTCGGGATTCGAGAACTTCGTCTCGTTAAACATATTCTTCACCGGCTGTCCGACGTTGAACTGCTGATTCTTTTCAGCCCACGCGTGAATGTTGTGGAGAGTCGAGTCACTGTTCTTCACCTTCAATGGTTGATTCGTCATCATCGTGAAGACGTGAGGAATGTAGTGGCAGTTCTCTTGGTTGATCTCCTTCGAATCAGTCGGAGTCTGGTACTTCACGCCCGCAGGCAAGCCGGAACTTACGTAAAC
>QHXA01000299.1:9045-13041 GCA_003222755.1 Acidobacteriota bacterium | reverse complement strand
TCGGCTTTGTTCAGATAAGCACTGGAGGCAAAGCCCCAGGAATTATTCACGAGTACTCGCACACCAAAGCCTTGGCTGTCCTGGTCGCCAATGCCGTCAACGTTCCCGTTCTTGACGCTCGCGACCTGCTCACGCCGGTCAATGATGCGGATATCCGCATAGCGAGCCGACTTCAATTTCGCCAGATTCAACGCGTGATCGATGAAATCCCTCATGAAAAATGATTGTACTCATTTGCGCACGCCGGAGGCGTGTCCGGAAATTAGCCGCGGGTTAAGCGAGCGAGCGCAACCCCCGGTTTGTCTAATTTACTTGCACGCCTCCGGCGTGCGCAAAATAGCGAAACCTCAGTGGGCAGTCATCGACCGCGCCCTACAGCTTTTCACAATTCAAACGTTTGCCTGTAGGTCGGCATTTCAATTTGCCAGGCTCTGTACGTCGAAAGGATATGATCCTTCATACTCTCCATCGCATTGGGCTCCCCGTGCACGAGAAATGTTGTTCGTGGTGCTCGCTTGAAGCCGCTCAACCACCGCAGAATCTCACCGTAATCCCCGTGAGCTGAAAAACCATCGATCACGTGAACTTTCGCGCGCACGGGATAATCGATTCCGAAAATCCGGATCTGCCGCGCTCCTTCCGAAAGAAGCCGCCCCGCGCGTACCGTATGCCTGGAAGCCAACGAACACGATCGAGTTTCGTTCATCCGGCAGCCGTTGGATCAGATGGTGAAGAATGCGTCCGCCCGTGGCCATGCCGTTGGCAGAAATGATTATGGATGGAAAGCGGTGGTCGTTGATGGCCTTCGACTCCTCCACGGTTCGCGCAAAATGAACACGTTGGGTATACAGCGGACTGCCACCGGCCCGCTCGAGTTGAGTCATTTCGAGATCATGTTCCTCCACGTGGTTGCGGAAAATATCGACCGCATTGACCGCCATCGGACTGTCCACGTAAACCGGAAGCACGGGAATTTGATTCTCCAGTTCCAGCTCGCGCAGGATGTAGAGCAATTCCTGCGCACGGCCGATTGCAAACGACGGGATGAGGACTGTCCCACCGCGTTGTGCCGTCATCGTAACAACGTCGCGCAGTTGTTCCTTTGCCGTTTTGCCGTTCCTGTCGGCGTGAAGGCGATTACCGTATGTCGATTCCAAAACGAGGTAATCGGCGCCGTCCACCTGTGTTGGATCGAAAATGATCGGCTGATCGTATCGTCCGATGTCGCCGGTGAATAAAACTGTCTTCGCTGCCGCCTCGCCGCTTTCGTTGAAAATTACAAACGACGATCCCAAGATGTGTCCGGCAGGCTTGAGCTGGAAGCCAAAGGTTCTCGAAAGACTGAACACCTCGCCATACTGAACCGGGCGAAATAACTCGATTGCAGTCATCGCGTCATCCAACGTGTACAGCGGTAACGCGGGCTTGTGCTTGGAGAGGTGGTGCTTGTTCCGGTATCGCGCTTCTTCTTCCTGCAAATGGGCGGCGTCCGGCAGGAGGATCCGAGCGAGATCCACAGTTGCCGGCGTCGCATAGACCGGACCTTTGTAACCCTGCGCCACAAAGCGCGGCAGATATCCCGTGTGGTCGATGTGGGCATGCGTGAGAACAATCGCATCCACCGAGTCCGGATCGACTGGCGGATCTTCCCAGTTCCTCAACCGCAAATCTTTAGGTCCTTGGAATAAGCCGCAATCCACCAGGACGCGCCGATCTTTCGTTTCCAGAAGGAACTTTGAACCTGTTACTGTCTGCGTGGCACCAAGAAAAGTCAGTTTCATAGCCGTGGATGAATTTCATCATAACCGCGAGGGAGGCGATTGTTACTTCGATGCGAAGAAAATTTACAGTCCAGTATGTATTGGACTGCCAGTGCCGGTCGTAATTACAGACTACTCTCGATTATTTCCCCGGTAGATGCTCTAGGTCGCGGTTGTTCTCATTGCAAATGAATTCCATGAGTTCGGTATCCGGCAACAGATGCACTTCTTCCCTAACCGTCCAGGGTTTGGTGTAGGCGTTGGGATCATCGATCGTGATCTGAATGTCCATGTGCCCGAAATCTTTTCGGCGGAATCGTTCGATCACATGCAGCGCATCGGTTGACGGCTTGCCTGACTGATCGAGCCAGGCCTTTCCATTGAAACCCTTGGTGTCCACCACAAGCGTGTCGCCGTCCCACTTACCCGTCGAATAACCCAGCCACGTCGGAGTAACGTCGTCTGCCAGTTCACGGCCGTCGAGAAAGATCTGCCTCCAGAGAGTGAAGGCCTCATAGACGATGATGATGAATCCGGGCGTCTGCACAATTTTCCACGGTGCGGGAGCCGCGTTGATCCTCGGCACGCCTTGCGGCAAGCAGTGCGCCGCCTGATCCTCTCTCGAGTGCGCGCCGGTTCTGCGTTCGTCGAAGAGCGCCTTGGCCCATGGCTGGAATGGGACCTCTTCAGGTTTCAAATCGGCTGCCAGATTCTGTACGTACCTGCCATTCGGCTCCCAGGTCCCAGACAGATCCGGTTTGCCGTCAGGTAATCGTGGCGCCGGCGCAGAAAGATTTGGCTTGCCGTCCGGCGTGCGCGGAATCGCCGGCGCCGGAACTTTCACCCACTGTGCGTGAACAGGCATACCGAATATGGCTATGATCGCGATCGAAGCCGCCAACGTTCTCATTTTTCATCTCCCGAAGTTGCCGCCATTATACGCAATCGGGGCATGGTAGGAAGCTCATACCAAGCCCGGGTACGTAAGTTGGAATGCCTCCACTTTCGCGAAATTCGTGAGCTTGTGTTCCTCGACTTTCGAGGACGTGAAAATATGTCCGATGCGATACCCGCGTAGCAGCAGGGCATCTGAAACCAGCTGCCGATGACATCGCCAGAAGACCGCTTCCGTGCAGCAATAGACCGTTGTCTTTTGTTCGAGGAGTCGAATCAGTTCGGCGAGCGCTGTTTGGAATTCGGGTGTCTGCATGTAGTCGGCATAGCCGCGGAATCCACTGTTCTGCCAAGCCGCATTGACCGTGGAGTCCTTCACCGGTTTCCGCAAGCCGCCCAAGCTTTTCATATGAATGTACTCAATCCCGTCGCGCGGCAGGGCCACCTTCAGCTGCTCAAGATTGAATTGCGGCGTGTGCTTTGAGCCAGGCAGAGTCCGAATATCCACAAGCCGCTGGATATTGAACGCCGCGAGGATTTCGAGCGTCTGCTCCCACGTGCGGTTCGAGAAGCCCAAGGTATATACGTCGAATGCGATTTTCGTCACCACCTACATTCACCTGTTGTGGTATTGTTCCGCGCCATGTGGCAGCAAAACTATACCCCTATCGGCAATAGTCTCGTGCTCTCGGCACTGGTCGCGGCCGTGCCGATCTTCGTCCTGCTCTTTTTGATTGGCATACGGCGCAAACCTGCGTGGATAGCGTCACTTGCCGGATTAGGCGCAACGGTCGTCCTGGCATTGGCTGTATATCGGATGCCGGCAGGAATGCTGTTTTCCTCGGTCTTTTTCGGCGCTGCTTTTGGTCTGTTCCCCATCGGCTGGGTGGTGTTCTCGGCCATCCTGCTTTACCGGGTCATGCAGGAAAGCGGACGGTTCGATACGCTGAAGGACTCCATCGGCCATCTCACAGCTGACGGCCGTCTACAGATGATGCTGGTTGCATTTGCCTTCGGCGCATTCATTGAAGGTTGCGCCGGATTTGGTACGCCTGTGGCGGTTGCAGCTACAATGCTCACCGGCCTTGGATTTTCGCCATTCATGGCCGCAGCTGCATGTCTGTTCGCCAATACGGCGCCCGTCGCCTTCGGATCTATCGCAACCCCGATCCTGACTTTGAGAACCACCACCGGACTTCCTTTAGAGCGTTTAAGTGCGGGTGTCGGACGTATCTGTGCGCCGATTTCATTGTTTATTCCTGCCTACATGATCGCGGTCATGTGCGGGTGGGCCGGCTTACGCGGAGTCTTACCAGCCGCGGCTGTTTGCGGGATTGCTTTT
>QHXA01000299.1:4137-9013 GCA_003222755.1 Acidobacteriota bacterium | reverse complement strand
AGTTCTTCATTTCCAACTTTGTCGGCCCTGAACTCACAGATATTTTGGCATCAATGGCTGCGATGGGAGCCCTCTTTGTGCTTTTCCGGGTCTGGAAGCCCCGCGACAAATTTGAATTCGGGCACCTGGCCCCGGCAACCGTCAGGCACAGTAAACGTGACCTTCTCATTGCCTGGGGACCGTATATGATACTCGTCGTACTCGTGCTGCTGTGGGGGTACCCGCCGATAAAAGCGAAGTTGGATTCCTTCACTTTGCCGCTGAGCTGGCCGGGACTACATAACCTGGTTCAACGAATGCCGCCCGTTGTCGCGAAGCCTTCCAATTACGGTGCTGTGTTCAGCTTTAACTGGCTTTCAGCTTCAGGAACCGCGTGCCTGTTCACGTCGATCTTAGGCGCGATTGTTGTGGGCCTGAAACCAGCCCAATTCACGCGTGTCTTCCGGCAGACACTAAAGCAACTCGCGTTAGCTGAACTGACGCTCGCCGCCGTTTTGGCTTTGGCTTATGTCATGAACTATTCCGGAGCAACCGGAACCTTGGGACTGGCTTTTGCCGCGACCGGTGTGCTCTTTCCGCTGTTCAGCTCAGTGCTGGGTGCGTTGGGTGTCTTCCTTACAGGCAGCGACACGTCAGCGAATGCCCTGTTCGGCACGCTTCAACAGGTAACGGCGACAAAGCTCGGGATGAATCCCGTTTTGATGGCGGCGGGAAACTCTGCGGGTGGAGTCATGGGTAAGATGATCAGTCTCACGAGCATCGCAGTGGCTGCGGCTGCAACCACGATGAAACGAGAAGACGAAGCCCGTTTGTTCGGCTTCACGTTGAAACACAGCATCTTCCTAACGTTTATGATCGGCTTGGTTGTGATGTTCTATGCTTATGTCGCTCCGCAGCTAGCGCCGTGAGGCGGTCAATAGACCGCCCCTACAGTTTGCATCTTTAAGCCGCAAGATCCTCGGCGCCATAGATCTCGTCCGCGCCTGCCGATTTGAAGACGCGAAGCGCTCGGTCCAGGCGCATGGGATCGGATGAGTGGACCGCGATCAAAATTGCCCCTTCGTGCAACTTTTGCTCCAGCCGGGCGCTGTCCTGTTCAGGGATGCCAATGTGGGTCAGAGCGCCACTACCTCCGGCTAGCCCGCCGACTACCCCGCCAACGGCAGCGCCGCCCAGTCCTGAGACGATCGGGCCGGCAACCACTAACGGTCCGAGAACGGGAACGGTGAGTACGGTGAGGCCCGCTAATGCACCCAAAATGCCTCCCGCGATTCCACCCTTTGTAGCGCCGCGGATCGCGTCCTCTTTTACTGAAATGTTTCGGGTGTCTTTGTCTTTCAACAGGATCGATATCTCCGACGCCGAGAAGCCCAGATTGCGCAGGTGAGTCAGAATTTCATTCGCCTGCGGTTCCGTTGAAGCGAGGCAATAGACTGCGTTCTCCATAAAACCCTCCGGAACGGGGAAAATCGGGCCGCAGCAGGGGCCTGCGACCCGGTCCTTCTAAGTTCCCGTCATCTCCTCTTCGCCGCCGACGTAGTCCCCAGGCGAAGCCTCGAATTCTTCCCTGCAATCCTTGCTGCAGAAATAATAAGTTGAGCCCTCATGCATTGCCCTGTCTTTCGTTGTGCGCTCGTCGACTTCCATGCCGCACACTGGGTCGATAGCCATAGTGAACTCCTTGGAATGTTGGGATTGAATAAAGTTCAAGATGCAATCGCAGGGCCGTTTGGCAATTCGGGGTCAGACGTCTAATTCACCTAATTAATTTGGGTGATTTAGACGTCTGAGCCCGAATTGCCAAACAGGAAAGCGGGGAAGATTTCTACTTGCCGCCGTTACGCTGCAATTCGTCGTCGATGATTTCTTTGATTTCGGAGTAGGGCTGGTTGCCCGAAAGTAGGCGGCCGTTGATGAAGATGGCCGGCGTTCCGGTAACGCCGTTTCGAGCGCCTTCTTGAATGTCGGCCTGAATCGAGGCGGCCTGGCGCCCGGAGTCCAGACATTGATTGAAGGCCTGCGCCTCCAACTTCAAATCCACCGCACGCTGCTTTAGATCCGCAACGCTCAGTTCACTCTGATTGCTAAACATCGAGTCATGAAATTCCCAAAACTTCTGTTGCTCGTTGGCACAAAGTGACGCTTCGGCCGCCTTTTGCGCGTGTGGATGGATATTGGCCAACGGGAACTGGCGGTACACAATGCGCACTTGTTGGGCATAGTTCTTTTCCACTTGCTTCAGCGTGGGGAACAACCCGCCGCAGTATGGGCACTCAAAATCGGAGAACTCGACAATCGTCACCTTAGCGTCCGCTGGTCCTCTCGAAGGAAAACCGACAGTGGCAATTTGAGCCCGCAGGGGTTCGAGGTAAGACTTGAACCCATATTCCTTCTTCAGGCGGCTGATCAGCATCTCGCGAAATTGAGCCCGGCTGCGTTCGACCAGATATTGTTTGACCTGTGGGAGCGCCTGTGCCTTCGGGATGGGAATCCGATCCTTGTTGGCATCGTAAAACGCCTCGACTTCGGCGTCCGACGGAGTTTCGACATTGCTTTCAACCTCCGCCTCCAGAAGCTGCTCTTTCGTTTTCTTCTCCTTGGCAGCTTCAGCCTGAATCAGTTTCTCAGCGACGAGCGCTTCCAGCGCTTTCGCGAGGGCCTGCTGCTTATCTTGCGCAAGCGACGATTCATTTTGTAAACGCCGCGTTTCAAGGCTCTTTAGTTCGGCCTCTGCTGCCTTTTGTAATTCTTGTTGCGTGATGATCTGGCCGTTCACCACGGCAACGCGGTCTGCGTTCGACTGAGCCCCTGCAATGCCGGCAAACGCCAGCAGTGCGCATGTGACCAGTCCATGATGTATTTTCAAGCGGTAACTCCTTCGGGAAGCAAAATACCGTTATGATACCGTAAGTTTGGTAATTGGGGGTCAGACGTCTAAATCACCCAATTACAACAAGAGTCGTTGAATCGTAATGGGGTGATTTAGACGTCTGACCCCCAATTACCACAGGCCGGTGGTATCGCGTCGCCGAGGATATTTACGCATTGATCGATATCTGCATCGGAGATCACGAAAGCCGGCGCTAGCATATAAATATCGTCTTTGAATCGGCTGACAAGACCACGTTTCGCGCACTCCTGATACAGCCGGGCACCGACTTTGCGGCTCGACGGAAACGGTCTCTTCGTTGCCTTGTCTTCGACCAGTTCGACACCGCACATCAATCCCAGACCGCGAACGTCTCCAACATTTTCCAGCGATGCGAGCTGCTTTAAACCGGCCAGGAGCTTCTTCCCCTTTCGGCCCGCCTCTTCCACCAAACCCTCGCGCTCGAGAATCTCCAGCGTCGCCAGAGCGACCGCGCAGCACGTCGGATGAGCAGAATAGGTAAACGCATGCATCCATCGCCGGTCCGGCGGAGCTTCAGCGAGGACTTTAAAAACGCGGTCCGACATGCCGATACCGCCCAGCGGCAGATAGCCTGAAGTAATTCCCTTCGCAAACGAGATGATATCGGGCTCCACTTTCCAATGCTCCAGACCAAACCACCGTCCTAAACGGCCGAAACCCGTGATGACCTCGTCAGCGATGAACAACACGTCATACTTGTCGCAAATCTCCCGAATTCGGGGGAAGTATTCGTCCTGCGGAACCATCAGACCACCGGCGCCCTGAACAGGTTCTGCTAAAAAAGCAGCAACAGTCTCTGCGCCTTCGCCAAGGATCGCCTTCTCCAATTCGTCTGCCGCAGCACGACCTTGGCTGACGGAAGGATTGTTCGAAACGTATCGATATGGATATGGTGACGGGATGTGCACAAAGCCCGGCAGCTTCGAGCTGAACATCTGCCAAAACGCCGGTATCCCTGTTGCGTTCATCGCTCCTAGTGTGACGCCGTGGTATCCATGCTCGCGGCTGATGATCTTCAATTTCTCTGGTTTGCCGTGACTGTTCCAAAAGAAGCGAGCGGTTTTGATCGCAGTATCGTTTGCATCGGCACCGCCCGAAGAGAAAAAGAAGTGGTTAATCGACGGATAGCAGAGCTGCGACAATTTCTCCGTCAACTGCACTGCAGGAATATTCGTATGTCCGATATATGAGCTTGTGAAGGCCAGCTGTTCCATCTGCCGCATCGCGGCCTGCGCCAGTTCCTTCCGCCCATGCCCGAGTGTCACATTCCACAGGCACGCCAGCCCATCGATGAACTCGCGACCATCCGCGGAGCGCAATTTCGCGCCTTGCCCCGAGACCCAAACAAATGGCTGTTTGTGATCGTTGGGATGGAACTGTGGATGGACGAAGTGCTCCTGGTCGGTCTTGATAATTTTTTCCAGATCGATCGTCATCACTGATTACTCCCGATTATTTTAACGAGACCCAAAGCGGTCCATAATATCAGAGGAGGCGATATGCACGCGTATTTGGTTCAACACGGCAAAGCGAAGTCTGCAGAAGAAGATCCGAATCGAGGCTTGTCGGACGAAGGACGCGAAGAGGTCACACGCGTAGCAGAGTTTCTTCGCGGACTGCGAATCACAATCTCATTAATTCAGCACAGCGGAAAGAGTCGCGCCGAGGAGACCGCCCATATTCTGGCGAGCAGCATACGCTGCACGACAGGCCCATGCCATACCGAGGGCCTCAATCCCACTGACGACGTTATAGAGACAGCCAACTTCTTGAACGTCTACACAGACGACGTCTTAATCGTCGGCCATTTGCCGCATCTGGAGCGACTGACTTCGCTTCTGCTAACTGGACATCAGGATCGCCGGCCAGTGCAATTTCGGAACGGCGGAGTCGTGTGTTTGGAGAAGGATCAGAGCGGTGCGTGGAGTTTAGTTTGGGCAGTCGTGCCGGACCTGCTGATGACAC
>QHXA01000299.1:0-4112 GCA_003222755.1 Acidobacteriota bacterium | reverse complement strand
CGTAGTTGCCGTTCGTTCACGCCAACACGCGCGCGTCGTGCAGTTGGAACAGCGGCGCCAGGGGCTTGAACGTGTCGAGCGCAGCTTTTTCGATGAAACACGTGATAACAAAAATTTTGAAGTCATCCAGTGTGAAGAGTTCCATTGCCCGGTATTGTAATATCTTCACGCGATGTCCAGACGAGAGATATCCGCGGGCTGCGTTGTATACCGCACAAGCAACGATGGCACGGAGGTGGCGCTGATCCAACCGCGAGACAGAAAGGCCTGGGCTCTCCCCAAAGGTCTCATCGAACGCGGCGAAGCGGCCGAATCGGCGGCACAGCGCGAAGCGCAGGAAGAAACGGGCTTGACTGGAACCATCGTCTCAAAAATCGACACGATCAAATATTCGTACATGGCGAAATGGGAGACGCCTCCGACGCGCGTTTTTAAGATCGTCACGTTTTATCTGCTGAAGTTTACCGAAGGCGATCCATCGCGGCACGATCGAGAGGTCGACCGGGTGGAATGGTTTCCCATAGACAAAGCCATCGCGAACGCCAGTTACCCGCAGGAGAAAACGATCATTCGAAAGGCGAAGGAACTGATCCTGAATCATCGGGAGGATTCATGAGCAGGAACAGGAAACATAAATTACTCATTGCGGTCTTCCTTTGTGCCTTTTTGCCTTTATGTGTTTGTGTTCCTGCCACCGCTCAACCGATCTACGCAGAAAATCAGATCCCGGCGCGCGGCGTCGATATCGCATATACCGTCACTATCAAAAACCCTGCATCTCATCTGTATGACATCGAGATATCGATCAAAGGCATCCGCGAGACCTCTGTTTCTGTCTCGATGCCCGCTTGGTCCCCTGGCATATATCGCATCGAGAACTACGCACGTAATGTCCAGGATTTCCGCGCCTCGAACACGCGCAATCAACCACTGAAATGGGAACAGACGGACAAGCAAACGTGGCGCATCGGCAAGCAAGCTGCCGATGATGTGGAAGTGCGCTATCAGGTATTTTCGCCGCAGCTCACGGACGAAATGGCCGATCTCGCTCCGCCGGCAACTTTTATGTATGTCGCGGGGCAAAAGCACGTGCCCTGCACCGTCAAATACAATATTTCCGGCGGCTGGAAAGTCTATATGGGCCTGGAGAAGAAAGGTGATCGATACTTCGCGACCGATTACGACATCTTCATCGATGCGCCCGCATTCATCGGCGATTTCAAAGTCCTCGAGTTCGAGGCCGGACGAGCACGCCACTACCTGGTGTTTAGCAAGCGGGATATCTCTCTGACCGCGTCCCAGGTCACCGCGGACATTCAGGACATTGTCGAAGCCGCGATGATGATATTCGGCAAGCTTCCGTACAAAGAATATGTGTTCTTGTTCAAGGTTCAGCCGCAGGCAAGCAACAGCGTCGAACACCTGAATTCAACGCGCATTACCGTTGGCGAAAACGATTTCGTGACTCAAGCAACGTACCGTCAGTTCCTGGCCACGGTGGCGCACGAGTTTTTCCACCTTTGGAACGTGAAGCGTATTCGACCGGCTGTGCTGGGGCCGTTTGATTACACGCGGGAAGTTCACACGCGCCTGCTATGGATGTCGGAAGGCATCACAAGCTACTACGGCGATCTCCTGCTGGAACGCGCCGGCATCGACATGCCCCAGGAATATCTCAGCCGGATGGCCGGTGTGATCGACTCACTCGAACACTCGCCGGGCCGGCAGATGATGAGCGCCGAGGAAGCCAGTTGGAACGCGTGGTTCCGGAGTGACAATGCAGAGAACAACACGATCTCGTATTACACGAAAGGCGAATTGATTGGGCTGCTTCTCGATATCGAGATCCGAGCCCGCACCAAGAACCAGAAGAGCCTCGATGATGTGATTCGTTATCTCATGGAGGCGTACGCGAACAAAGGCATCGGCTTGCCCGAAGATGCTTTCTTGAAAGGTCTCGAGAGTGTGGTCGGTTCCGATTTTCATGAGTTCTACGAGGCTGCGGTTCAGGGCCGAAAACAACTCGACTACAACCGGTACGTGAAGCAGGCAGGGCTCTCGGTTGAGGTGCAGCTCCAGCCGGCAACTATCTACCTCGGAATCGAATTCGAACCAGGTGAGGGCAATTTCCCAAGACTCAAGCGCGTCGCGCCGAACTCGCCGGCGGAGCGCGCCAGGTTGGATGCAGGCGATGTCCTAGTCGCTATGAATGACGAGCGCCTGACGTTTGAAAATTTCCGTAGCCGTCTCCATGCTCATTCCATCGGCGAAACGATAAAACTGACTGTGCTCCGGAACCAGCGCTTGCTTAATTTGAATATCGTGCCGGTGGAATTTCAGGAAGAGCGCTGGCAGCTGAATGAAATTCCACGCCCGACGCCTGAACAGCTGCAATTGAGGAATGCGTGGCTTGGAAGCAAATAGGTGCACCGCGGAGCGGTGGGCTGGAAATTGGACGTTTCGCACCGCGGAGCGGACGCCTCCGGCGTGCGGAAGTCATTCCACAACGATTGTTGCTAATTTCCTCCGCGCGTACCGGAGTTCCCACATCAGGAATGTTTCAATCCGAAGTCTCTCCTTAAACTCAATAACCTGCTCGATGCTTTTGCCTACGTCCAGCGCGACGATCCCGGTGTCTTTTGCGGCGATCGTCTTTTCGGGATACACCATCTCCACGAATCGAGGAACGAAATTAAACGGGTGGCCCGAAGTCTCCTTTACCGTGACCTTCATGTGATCAGGAACGAGCTCGAGAATTCGCATCTCAAACTGGTCGGTCTTCAGGACGGCGTCTTTAATATCTTTTCCGTTTATACGGAGCGCCACGTCAACCTCCAAGGGACAACGGATCGCAAGGATCAGCCCCGCTACCGATCTGCAGAGCGTTTCTTATCGCGTTCGTCACAAATTCTTTTCCTAGGCCAACAGCGTCCTTCACTGATTTGCCGAGGGCCAGGTACGCCACGATCGATGCGGACAGCACGCACCCTGTCCCGTGCGTATGCGAGACCGCGATACGCGGAGAACGGAAGTACGAAAACTCTCTGCCATCGAATAGGACATCTGTAGCGTCAGCGCCTTCGAGATGGCCACCTTTTATTACGACGTGCCTGGCACCCATCTCGTGAATCTGGAGAGCCGCTTTCTCCATGTCATTAACCGTCCGGACAGTCTCACCCGACAACACGTTAGCTTCATCAATATTTGGAGCTATGAGAAATGCGAGCGGGAGAAGCGCGCTGCGAAAGACCGCTACTGCATCCGGCTTCATCAACGTCGCGCCGGACGTGGAGATCATTACCGGATCGACGACGAGATTTCGAATGCCGTACTGCTTCACTTTGTGAGCGACAACCTCAATAACAGCCGCAGTCAAAAGCATCCCGGTCTTGGTGGCGTCTGGAGGAATATCCGTGAGAACAGCGTCCAGTTGCCCGGCAACGAAATCCGGCGCAACTTCCGCGACCGCGGAAACGCCAGCCGTGTTTTGAGCTGTCAGCGCCGCGACAACGGCCATCCCGTAGACCCGCAGCCGTGAAAAGGTCTTGAGATCCGCCTGAATTCCCGCGCCGCCACTCGGATCCGAGCCGGCAATGGTGAGAGCTCTCTTGATTGGACTACCGGCGCACACGGAATATCACCGCCGGCTCCCGGTTTTGGGGAACAGTGCGGTCTCGAATCCGCTTCATGCTGTCGAGCGCGCGCTCGAGCGAGGCTTGAACAGAAACAATCTGGTCATCCTGCACCTTCGTTCCGGATAGCGCGAGAAACGACCGGACGCTCTCGAGTGAAATTCCGCCGGCGTCCTGCATTTCCGCGTACATAGTTTCCAAAAGCGCGGTGCCCGCCAGGCCAGCTGCGGAGATGATTTGGCTAAATTTTCTGCGAGTGATTGGCTGCATACGGATTCACCTCAACTCGATCCCCCACGCGCACGGTTCCCCCCACGAGCACCCTCACAAACATTCCTCGACGATTCTGCAACGCATCCCGCAATCCATCTCGGACGCGCTCCATCTGAAAACACGGCTCACAGGGAATCGTCACTGCAACCAGAGCATCGCCGAGCCGCAACTGCTGTCCTTCTTTCAAGGCCATCACATCGATCCCGT
>QHXA01000298.1:10030-10227 GCA_003222755.1 Acidobacteriota bacterium | reverse complement strand
TTGCCGGTGTATTTCTTGGAAAGCTTGTCAATGTGGGCATCGGCGCCGTTTTCCGTAATTTCAACAACTTTTCCTTTGAGTGCGAGGTGCCGATAAGGTTGTTCGGGATCCTGAATGCTAATTGCGACGTTCGGATTACGCCGCATGTTCCGATCTTTGGTGCGGCCTTTGGCGCTGTTAATAACCACATGCGTTCC
>QHXA01000298.1:4919-10016 GCA_003222755.1 Acidobacteriota bacterium | reverse complement strand
GACCCACACCGGCGTAACTTGAGGCGTCCCGTCCGGCATGATCGTCGCGAGTTGAGCGAATGTCTTTTTCTGGAAAAGGTCGTAGAAACTGTCGGGAATTGTGGTCATGTTATTCGGCTCCTTTTTAGATCTACGTTCCTGAACGCAACGCCAGATCGAACTTCACGACGGCTTCAATGATCTCGTACGGCTCTTTGAGCGGCCGACTAGATCGATCCTCGTTCCAACGGCGCTGATTAACTCCATCTTTCATTTTCCCCGAGCGGGTGCAGGTGCAGGCGCATTGGCAGGCACTTGGTTCCTGATAGGTTTTATGGTTTGCAGATAAGCCCAGATCGCCTTGAGGTCGTCATCCGTCATGTTGGCGTACATCTCGTAAGGCATGGGGGGGAGAACGCCCACTCCGCTTGGCTTCTTGCCGGTGCGGAACATGGCCACGAAGTTCGCTTCGTTGTATTTGCGTGCGAGCAGCCCGGTCATGGTATCTGGAGTCAGGTTCGAGGCATTGGTGGTTCCCCAGGGCCCAGTCCATGCGGTGAGATCGAGCGCCGTATGAATTTCTCCTGGCGTCGTCGAAGGTACCGTCGTGGTCGACGGACGTCCACTCAAGATCCGGGTCTCATCGATGTGTCCCGCAGCGTCTTTCTTGGGCGAGTGGCAATCATGACATCCCGTAATGTTGACGAGATACTTGCCACGTTCGACAGGCGAACCGCCCCCTCCGCGAGTGCCTTGGCCAGCAGACTGCGACACCGACACGACAACGCCCAACGCGATCGCTAGAGCACCGAACATCCAAAGTGAACGGAACTGAATTTTCATCAAAACACCTCCACAAAGGTCGATTATGCGAAAACTATACAGTAAATCAGTCGGCCTTTGACACCGGCCGTCGTCGACTATTCTGAATCATAATTTGGTAATTCGGGGTCAGACGTCTACATCACCCAATTACAACCAGGGTTCTCGAATCGTAATTGGGTGATGTAGACGTCTGACCCCGAATCGCACGTGGCGTTCGTCTTGACGCGTTCATTGAGCGCGAGGTAGCATTCGCAATTCACGGCCAACAGCCACTCGCCACCTTTTAAGGAGCAACAAAAATGCCAACTAAGATTATCGACACTCTTTTACCGACCACGATGGTTGGTTCCTATCCGAGACCAGCTTGGTACAAACACCAATTACTTGGCCGCGACATTCGCGTCGCGTTTAAGGAAGTTCAGCACGAAGAAGCTTACAACGACGCTGTGGCGACGGTGATCCGCGACCAGGAGGAAGCGGGCCTCGACATCGTAACCGACGGCAACATGTGGTACGACGACTACGTCGGCGTCATCGGATCATTCTGTTGGTACATGTATGAGCGGATCGGTGGGTTTGATCCGGCGCGCGAACCCCATCCTTCTATGGTCAATGCCGGTCCCAGCCAGGGTAAAGAAATACTCGATGACTGGGGTGGCGTCATCAACAACGGTCCCGTATCGCGCGGACCTATTCGCCTCGCGGACCTGTACAGGATCACTGCGAAACATACCAAGAGGCCTGTTAAAGTTTCGGTAGGAGCCGGCCCGGCAAACCTCGCCTGGCATGTATATTTCAAGCACTACAAGAACGAAAGGGAGTTGAGCTTCGCGCTGGCGCCGATCTTTAACGCCGAAATGAAGGACCTCGTTGCCGCCGGCGCGAAGTACCTTCAATTTGAAGATCTCGGTGCGTGGTTGCCTCTCTTCACGAACAATCAAGACGACTACAAGTGGATTCGCGAAGTCGTCGAACAGTGCTGTGATGGAGTGGATGCCAAGATTGGCTGGCACTTCTGTTTCGGCAACGCATGGGGCAACGACATTCTGAGTGCAACTTACCCGGATGGCTACAACACAGTCCTTCCGCATTTCTTCGAAACGAAAGGCATTGATCAGTTCGTGCTGGATTACGCGAACCGCGACATGAGGGGAGTCGAGTTCCTCAAGAACTTGCCGAAAGACAAGGACATTCAGATTGGCGTGCTGGACGTTCGAACCAACGCCATCGAGTCCCCCGAAAAGGTTGCTGCCCGAATCCGGAAAGTCATTGCCGCTGTGCCGCCCGAGCGCGTAACACTCAGCACCGACTGCGGTATGAAGCCGCTCGCACGCATGGTCGCCAAGATGAAGCTGAGGGCGCTTGCGGATGGCGCGCAAATCGTTCGCAAAGAACTTCGGGGCAAGTAATTGTATCCACGCTAGGCGCCGGCTTCAGCCGGCGCGGGGAACTTGGTAAACGACGATATTTCATAAGAGGAGTGATACATGGCCGATAAAAAAATCATTGCTGTCGTAGGGGCCACAGGAACGCAGGGTGGCGGACTTTGTCAGGCGATTCTGGCCGATCCCAGCGGAGGATTTGCCGTTCGCGCCATCACACGCGATCCGAACAAGGACAAAGCGAAGGCCCTCGCCGCGCAAGGCGCTGAGATCGTTCAAGCCAATCTCGATAACATCGAGAGTTTGAAGAAAGCATTTTCGGGCGCGTATGGCGTCTATGGCGTTACGAATTTTTGGGAGCACTTCTCCGCAGAAAAGGAAAAAGCTCAAGCCAAAAACATTGCGGAAGCAGCCAAAGCTGCGGGGGTGAAGCACGTCATCTGGTCGACTTTGGAAGATACGCGAAAGCTGATGCAGCCTGGCGATAAACGCATGCCGTTCCTGCAAGAAAAATATCGCGTACCGCACTTTGACGCTAAGGCTGAAGCGGACGCGTACTTTTCGGGCCTGCCGATTACGTATCTCGTCACCTCTTTCTATTGGGACAATCTTTATCTCTTCAAACTTGCGCCGACAAAAGGCGATGACGGCGTGTATAGCTGGACCTTTCCGATGGGAAACGCCAAGCTCGCGGGAATCGCCGCTGATGATATCGGAAAGGTCGCGTATGGGATCTTCAAGGCGGGCCAGCAGTATATCGGCAAGCGGGTTGGCATCACCGGCGAGAACCTGACGCTGAGCGAAATCAGTCAGAAGCTGTCGAAGGGCCTCGGAATCGGTGCCGTTAAGTACAACGCCGTCGAACCCGACACGTACCGTGGCTTCGGCTTTCAAGGCGCCGATGAAATGGGAAACATGTTCCAGGTCTATCGCGACTTCGAAAAAGAAGTCGTTGAGGCACGAAGCGCGAATGTCGCGCGCCAACTGAATCCGCAACTGCAGACGTTCGATCAATGGCTGGCAAAGAATAAGAGCCGCATTCCGCTCTAATCGCCATGAGCGGAGCGAATGCAAGCCCGATAGGGCGCAGCTACTAAGAAATGGCCATCACGAAACAAATGATGACCGACGAGCAGCGCAAGTCGGTCGCTTTGGAATACCTGAAGGCCTTTGACAACCGTGGTGTGACCTCGACTGGCGCGAGCATCCTCGATTTGTTTGAAATGGGGCCTCGCCACCGGCAAGAAACAGATCGGACAACTATTCACCGACTTCGGCGGACTCATTAAACACATCCTCCACGATTACGCCGCCTTCAACTGGATCATGACCGGTACGGACACGTTTGCCGTTGAGGGAACCAGCGCGGGTCAGCACATGGACGGATCGTGGCGCGCCGGCGTGACCCACGCGGGCCGCTGGTGCGACGTTTTCGAGATTCGAGACTTTCTCATTCAGCGCTGTTTCATCTATCTGGATCCTGACTACGCAGGTTTGGATACCGCTCGCTATCCCTGGCTGTCGGCAGGAGGACGCGACGCGTCGAAGCCGATGGGATAAGCAGGCTAACAGCGAAATCCGTGTAATCAGCGCCAGCCGCGGCTATAATTTTGCACAAACTGACCCGAACCAAACGAGGTACCCAACAATGACCAAACTCGTCTTGTCATCTGCCTTTCTTTTCGTCCTGGTCTTCAACGTTCTTCCCGTATCGGCTGCTTCATGCGAGAGTCTCGCCGGGCTCAAACTCTCGGATACGACCATCACGTTAGCGCAATCCGTCGCTGCGGGCGCATTTGCGCCGGCTGGAGGGGGCGGCCGTGGCGGGGCGGCACAATTCGGCGACCTCCCGGCGTTTTGCCGGGTTGCAGCAACGGTGAAACCGACGCCCGATTCCGACATCAAGATCGAAGTGTGGCTGCCGGCATCGAACTGGAACGGCAAATTTGAGGCAGTTGGCAATGGCGGCTGGAACGGAAACATCGATCAGAACGCGCTGGCAGCCGGACTCCGGCGCGGCTACGCCACGGCCAGCACGGATACGGGCCACGAAGGCGGTGGTGGCCCATGGATGCAAAACCAGAATAAGCTGATCGATTTCGGATATCGGGCGGTACACGAGATGAGCGAAAAAGGGAAAGCGATCATCTCGGCTTTCTACGGCAATAACGCCAGGCTGTCCTACTTCAATGGCTGTTCGGCTGGCGGAAGGCAGGCCCTCAAGGCCGCACAAAAGTTTTCTCAAGATTTCGATGGCATCGTGGCCGGCGCGCCCGCGCTGAATGCGACAGGCCGCGCGGCGTTCTCCGTGTGGGTGGCTCAAAACGATCACAAGAGTGAAGAAACCTACATCCCGCAGAGCAAATTTGGTCTGATCCATGACGCCGTGCTCGAGGCGTGCGATGCGAAAGACGGTGTTAAGGATCGGGTTCTCGAGAATCCGAGGCAGTGCAAGTTCGATCCGAAGGTTCTGCAGTGCACCGCTGGCGATGCCGCAAATTGCTTAACCGCGGCGCAGGTGGAAACTGCGCGGATGATGTATCAGCCGGTTGTGAATTCACGAACGAAGAAAGAGATTTTTCCCGGCCTGGAGCTTGGCAGCGAGATGGGCTGGAATACGTTTGGCGGTCCGCAGCCTTTCGGCATCGGAGCGCAGATGTATCAATACATGGTGTTCAACGATCCGAAGTGGGATTACAAGACGCTCAACTTCGATTCCGATATGGCCAAAGTCGAGAAGATCGAGGCCGGCAACATCAATGCCATGGATCCCAATCTCAAGTCATTTTTCGCGCGCGGAGGAAGACTTATTCACTATCACGGCTGGGCCGATCAGCAGATTCCATCGGGCAGCAGCGTGGAATATTACCAAAGCGTCCTCGATACGATGGGCGGCATCAACAAAGTGAAA
>QHXA01000298.1:0-4778 GCA_003222755.1 Acidobacteriota bacterium | reverse complement strand
ACCGCCCCGGATTTCGCAATTGACACATCGTGGGCGGAGAGAATCCTTGATGTTCAGCCGACTTCGCTTCACCAGAGAGTGCCATTGATTATCGGCAGCCGGGATGATGTACGGGAGTACGGCCGGTTCTATAGGGAAGCCACGGCATCGGCGGCGGATTAACTGCTCACAACCAGGTTCGTCAGCACTTCGTCAAGGCTCGTCAGGCCTTCCGCCATCAACATGATGGCGTAGTCTTTCAGTGTCCTCATTCCGTTCGCGATCGCCAGCGCCCGGATTTCTTCGCTTTTCGCTTCGCGCGCGACCGCCCGCTTTAAATCGTCACCCATGGTCAGCACTTCGAAAATACCGATGCGGCCCTTCTTTCCGCTGTGATTGCACTGATCGCAACCTTCCCCTCTATAAAATGTGGGCGCATTTTCCTTTGTGTAGCCGAAGTAGCCCAATGTCGTCTCATCGACTTCCGTGGGAACTTTGCAGTTCTGACACAGACGGCGCGCCAGCCGCTGAGCGATAACGCCGATCGTCGAGTTCGCCATTAAAAACGGCTCGATTCCCATCTCTTGAAGTCGCGTGAAGCAACTGGGGGCATCGTTGGTATGCAAGGTCG
Organism: Acidobacteriota bacterium; assembly: GCA_003222755.1. Classification (GTDB taxonomy): domain Bacteria; phylum Acidobacteriota; class Terriglobia; order 20CM-2-55-15; family 20CM-2-55-15; genus 20CM-2-55-15. The sequence continues at coordinate 4,168 of QHXA01000298.1, read as the reverse complement.
TAAATACAAGATGGCCCGTGAGCGCGGCTTCGACGGAAATCTTCGCCGTTTCTTGATCACGTGTTTCACCGACGAGGATCACATCCGGGTCCTGGCGCAGGAAGGCGCGCAGAATGCGCGCAAAGTCCAGACCGATATCGCTGTGCGTCTGGACCTGACACAGGCCTTCGAGATCGTATTCAATCGGATCCTCTGCAGTCGAAATGTTGATTTCCGGAGAATTGATTTCATTGAGCGAGCTGTAGAGGGTCGTCGTCTTACCGGAACCTGTTGGCCCGGTGACGTAAACGATCCCGTACGGCTGGCTGATCATCCACCGCAGCCCTTCAACCGTGGGCGCATGGACAATGATCCTGTCCAGCGGCATTATCGATCCGCTCTTGTCCAGGATACGCATTACGATCTTCTCGCCGAATTTGGCGGGTACTGTGGACACGCGGAAGTCGATAGCGCGCTCCTCGAGACGGATGGAAATACGGCCGTCCTGCGGAAGTCTCCTTTCAGAAATATCCAACTTCGAAAGAATTTTGAGACGTGATGCCAACGGAAGCTGAATTTTTTTCGAGAGCTTCGCCTCGACGTGCAGCACACCATCAATCCGCAGCCGCAAAACAACACCGGTTTCCTGCGGCTCAATGTGAATATCGCTCGCGCCTTTTTTTATAGCCAGCGCCAGGATATTGTTCGCGAGGCGCACAATTGGCGCGTCCTCGGACGCGGTGGCCAAATCCGTGATGCTAGGTTTGTCTTCCTCTTCCTGCTGAACCTCCATCCCACCGAGAATTTCGTTCTGCAGATCTTCCAGGCTTTCCCCTTGAAATTCAAGCGCCGCCTTCTTCCCTGCTTCTCTCCGCCGGTCACGCTCTTCTTCTCTTTTCCGGTCGGAGTCTTTCCTTTCTTGAGCGAACCCCATCAGCTCCGGATACACGGTATCCATGAACTTCTTAAAGTCTTCCTCCGTGCAAACCTGCGGCTCGATGACGGCGCCTTTGATGTACCGGCGAACGTCGTCAAATGCGACAAGATTGGAGGGGTTCACCATTGCGAGCGTGACGGCATTATTCGCGTATGAGATGGGTATGAGCTTGTGAAGCAGGCATAACGATTGGGGTAGCAGTCCGACGACGCGTGGATCAAACTTTCCTTTAAAAAGGTTGACATACTCGATCCCGACCTGGCTGGCATCTTCCAGCCGCTCAGCCAAGATTCGAGCCAGACCGAGAGAGATTTCCGGATGGTGTGTCAGAAGACTTCTGAAATCCGCACGCGTCAGCGTGAACACAACCGTGGGCTGAACGGTGGTGACCGTCGCGGAGCGCGGTTTGCCCGTGAGCAGCGACATTTCCCCGACTGCGGCTCCCTGTGAGAGCTGCGCCACCAGGAAATCGATTCCGGTAACCGGATCCTTCTTGCGAACTTCAACGAGGCCGGACTTGATGAGGTACATCGAAACGCCCGGAGCCCCTTCCCGCACGATCACTTCAGACGGCGGAAATTCGACGACTTTCAGGCGGCTTCCGAGCTTAGTGAGGCTGTCCGCACTGAGTTCGGCGAAGAGCTTGACGTTCTTCAGGAACTGAACAAGCTCTTCCGTATCATTGACTACTGCGGACATTGCCGTTCTGCAGTCCTTTCAACGCCATGAGAAACGGCAAGTCTCGCAAAGGGGCCTATGGAAGTCAAAGACGGATTCGATGGCTACAAAGCTACAAACATCCCGTGAATCAGCAATCACCGGACGCGTCAAGGAGGTCCGCGTCATTAGAGTTTCGGCTATTTCTCGCCGCGCAATTCTTGCTTCCACCCCAGGATCCGCGCGACATTGCCTTCTTTCTCTGCTTCTTCGATTCGGCCCTGAGACTGGTAGAACATAGACAGGCTGGTGTGGGCGAGGATGTCATCTGGATCGATTTCGATAAGTTTTTTGGCGGTCGCGATCGCGTCATCCAGACGGCCGCTGTTGAACAAGGCCATGCCTAAGCCGTGCAAGGCGTCCTGATAATTGGGGTCGATCTCCAACGCCTTTCGATATTGTTGGATCGCCTGATCGAGATTCTCGTCGCCGAACGCGTTGACGGCCTGCTCGAAATACTCTTCCTTTGTCATATGGGAATGGATTCTATCATTCGTACCGCAGGGCCTCAATTGGGCTCAGGATGGCCGCACGATAGGCGGGATACAATCCAAAAACCAAACCGGTCCCGACGGCAGTACAAAACCCCACAGCGACCCAAAACATCGAGACGCTCGCCGGCAGGAAAGGCGCAACTGTCCTGATAATGACGGCTATCGCGCCGCCGGCCAGAATTCCCAGGACTCCGCCGACGGCCGTGAGCATCATCGCCTCGAACAGAAACTGCGTCAGGATGTTGCGCTGCGTTGCGCCTATCGCTTTCCGGACGCCGATCTCCCGAGTCCGCTCCGTGACCGACACCAGCATGATGTTCATCACACCAACGCCGCCAACCACCAGAGCAATAGAAGAGATCGCAAGCATCACTGTGAAGATTCCGCTCGAAATCTGATTCCACAGGTCCATAAACGTGTCCTGCGTTGAAATTGCGAAATCATTGTCTTTGTTGGGCGGAACGCCCCGTCGAATCCGGAGTAGCGCCTCGATTTGGTTGATGGCGCGGGGCACATCGTCCTGCGAAAACGTTTTCACCGCAAACGCGAAATCCCTTTGTTCCGGGTGTAGCCGCCAAAACGTGCCGATCGGCATCTCAGCCACGTTGTCGTTCGGGTTGGCTCCGCCCTGCAGCGCATCCTTGCGTTTTTCCAGCACGCCGATGACGCGGAACGGCTGCCCTTCTATTTCAACCTCCTTGTCGACGGGGTCGACATTGACGGAAAAAATCGTCTCTGCCGTATCGTGTCCCAACACGACGACATTCACATTGTGCGTGTGATCTGCTTCATTGATCCATCGGCCGGACGTAAGGTGCAGATTCATCACCACGGCAACGTCGGGCGTGGCGCCGATGAAGATAGTGTTCTTCGCCGTTCGATCCTTGTAACGCACGGAAAATGATTTGGCATTGATGTTAATCGCGAAGTATTGCAGAATCGGGGCAACGGCCTTCACCAGCGACAGTTCTCCGATTGCTTTTGCATCTTCCAAAGTCAGCTTCTTGCGGTTGAACAGCTCAGGCGCAAACCGCCCGCCGATCGTGGGAGCGATGCGTTGCACAAAGATCAAATTGGATCCGATATCTTGGATTTGTGACGAAATGTTGCTGTTCAAGCCGCTGATGATCGAAGACATTCCGATCACCGTCGCAACGCCGATAACGACACCCAAGACAGTGAGAAACGACCGCAGTTTATTCTTGCGGAGTGAATCGAACGCGAGCAACAGAATTTCACTCATAGCGCAGTGCCACGATGGGATCGAGATTGGCTGCCTTGGTTGCAGGATAGATGCCGAAGAAAAGGCCAACGCTCGTGGATACTATCAAGCCAAGCGCCACGGACCACCACTTGATCGAAGCAGGCAGCGGCGATAGCCACGAAATTGCCAATGCAATGGACGATCCAAGCACGACTCCAATGATTCCGCCAACCAGGGCAAGCGTCGCAGACTCGATAAGGAACTGAATCAAAATGTCGTGACGGCGCGCGCCAGCAGCCTTTCGAATTCCGATCTCACGCGTGCGCTCGGTCACGGACACGAGCATGATGTTCATCACCACGATCCCGCCGACAACTAACGAAATCGATGCAATGCCAATCGTCACAGCGAAAAATGCCCGGCTGATGTTGGCCCAGATCTGAAGGAAATTCTCGTTCGTATTGAGTGCGAAATCGTCTTTCGCGCTGTAAGCCAGATGCCGCCGCGCCCGCATACTCAGGCGGATCTCGCTTTCTGCGGCTGGAAGATGTTTTTCATTGATTGCCTTCGCGTAAATCGTCACTGACCGGCGAGCGCCATACATCTTTTGATGCAGCGTAAGAGGAATCATCGCCCAATTATCCCGAGATTGGCCGAGTACCGAGCCTTGCTTGGTTCCAACGCCGATGACCTCGAAGGGCCGATCGTCGATGAGAAGAGTCTTTCCGATCGCGTCCACAAACGGGAACAGGTTCTCCGCGACGTCCGAGCCGATCACGCAGACATTGCGCGCATGCTCAACATCATAGGGAGTTATGAACCGGCCGCCGCTCAACT
>QHXA01000297.1 GCA_003222755.1 Acidobacteriota bacterium | reverse complement strand
GTAATTCGCCGGCAGCTTCTCCATTAGGACATCGCGCAGGTAAGTTATGAAGCTAGCATGAAAGTCCGGCCAGAAGCCTTGCGCCTCGATGTAAGGATCGACTCCGGGAAAGGGACTCGCCATGTTCGATTCTCCTTATCGCCGTAGTTTCAGGTTATCACGCTATTCGTGCCGTTCTACATGCGGTCGCGCGTCTATACGATGCCCGGCCCCTTTCGGTTTCGCGAACCTTCGCGAGTCCGGGCGGCCTGCAGCTGAATTGGCGATAAATCTCCTCTCGTCAATTACTGCAGATGCCTTTTTCTACGCTCGGTTCGGAGGTATACTCTGCTGGCTATAGGAGGGGCCGTGAGGAAGCGGACTCTGGGCTTAACAATTTCGTGGTTGATGGCTGCGGGCATGGTTGTTCCCGCCGTCAAGGCTCAAAGCCACCCCTCCGATGACCGCGCTACCCTTAATCAATACTGCGTCACCTGTCACAATCAACGCACCAAAACGGCGGGCCTTGCACTCGACACGACAGATCTCTCCGCGATCGGGCGTGACGCTGAAACGTGGGAGAAGGTCGTCCGGAAACTTCGCTCCGGAATGATGCCGCCGCAGGGCGCGTCCCACCCGGATGATGCGACTCGCAATGGCCTGATCTCCTGGCTCACAACCGAGCTTGATCGCGCGGCGGTCAATGCGAATCCAGGCCGGCCGTTACTGTCGCGTTTGAACCGGACGCAGTATGCCACTGTGATTCGCGATTTGCTTTCGCTCGAAGTCGATCCTGCAGTTCTGCTGCCCCCAGATGCTGCCGCTTATGGTTTTGACAATATCGGTGACGTGCTGGGAGTTTCGCCGGTCTTGCTGGAGCGGTACATGGATGCAGCCGGCAAAGTCAGCGCGCTAGCTGTTGGCGATCCGGACATCGGGATTAGCAGTGAAACGTTCCGCATCCGGCAGGACGCCTCTCAGGACATTCACCTCGAAGGGATGCCAATCGGTACCGTCGGCGGGATTCTGGCGAAGGTGACGGTTCCGCTTGACGGTGATTATGTTTTTACCGTGCGAATGTTTCGTACAAACCTCGGTGTGACACGTGGGTTGGAATACGAGCACCAGATCGAGTATACGGTCGACGGACAACGAGTCCACGTATTCAGCATGGGCGGTGAAGCCGACTTCAAAGCCAATCTCGTCAACATGACAAAGCTTGGCGATGAGATCGACGAGCGTGGGCGTATCCGTCTTCCGTTGAAAGCCGGCCCGCACGTGATCACCGCGGCTTTCCTCGAGCGGACCGCTGCTGCCAATCCCACTCGCTTGCAGCCGTTCATCCGCAGCTCTACAGATACGAGAGACACATCCGGTCATCCGCACTTCGAGATGTTCACTGTCACCGGTCCATTCAACTCTACCGGGTCCGGCGATACACCGAGCCGCCGTCGCATCTTTACCTGCCATCCCAGTAATCGCACCGATGAAGAACCCTGCGCACGGAAAATCATTACGACGCTGGCGCGGCGCGCCTATCGCGGCGATCTAACGGACGCCGACGTTCAGCGGCTGATGAGCTTCTATCAATCCGGGAGGCAGGCGGGAAATTTCGAAAAAGGAATCCAGAAGGCGCTTCAACGAATTCTGGCTAGTCCGAAGTTTGTTTTTCACACCGAAGCTGAACCTGTGGGTATCGCGCCGGGAGGGACCTACCGAATTAGTGATCTGGAACTGGCGTCCCGGTTGTCATTTTTCCTCTGGAGCAGCATTCCCGACGATGAGCTCTTGCAGATCGCCGGTAAGGGGCTGCTCCATACACCGGCGGTGCTCGAGCAACAAGTGCGGCGAATGATCGCCGATCCGAAGGCTGAGGCTCTGGCGACAAACTTCGCTGCCCAATGGTTGTATTTGCGCAATCTGAAAAATATGCAGCCGAATTCGGAAGAGTTTCCGGATTTCGACGACAATCTGCGCCAGGCTTTCGAGAATGAAGCACTGCTGTTTTTCCAGAGCATCGTGAAGGAAGACCGGAATGTTTTGGACTTCATGACGGCCGATTACACATTCCTCAATGAGCGGCTCGCCCGGCACTATCGAGTTCCCAATATTTATGGCAGTCACTTCCGCCGCGTGACGCTTGGCGATGACGCCCGCAGAGGTTTGCTGGGCAAGGGCGCCGTCCTAATGGTGACGTCGCATACCGATCGCACGTCGCCCGTCGTGCGCGGGAAATGGATTCTGGAGAACCTGCTCGGCGCGCCACCGCCGGCGCCGCCGGCAAACGTGCCGCCTTTAAATGAAAATCCGCAGCGTGAAGGCAAGGTCCTGACGATGAGGGAGCGCCTGGAAGAACATCGCGCCAATCCGGTCTGCGCGAATTGTCACAAGCTGATGGACCCGATCGGCCTGTCGATGGAAAACTTCGATGCGATCGGCGCGTGGCGGACCCGCGACGGCAGCACAGTTTCGAATCCCGGCACACCGATCGACGCTTCGGGAGTGCTGCTGGACGGAACGAAAGTGGACGGCGTGGTGGCGCTGCGCAAGGCTTTGGTGCGGCAGCCGGAGATTTTTGTGAGCACGTTAACCGAGAAGCTGATGCTCTACGCGCTCGGCCGGGGTCTCGGCTATTACGACATGCCGGCGGTGCGCTCGATCGTGCGGGAGTCGGAGAGAGAGAACTATCGCTTTTCTTCATTGATTTTGGGGATCGTAAAGAGTAATCCCTTTCAGAAGAGGAGCAAATCCGGGCTGTAGGGGCGGTCTATGACCGCCCCTACAGAAAAAGGGGCTTGATCATGAACAAACATATTTCTCGCCGTGTGGTGCTGCGCGGCATGGGCGCGGCGATCGCGCTGCCGTTTCTGGAAGCGATGGTGCCGGCATTGACGCCTACGGCAAAAACAGCTGCAAACCCGGTCATGCGTTTTGGAGTGGTTTTTGTGCCGCTCGGAGAAAGGCCCGGCTACTGGACGCCGTCGAAGGCGGGTGCTGATTTCGAGTTCACGCCGATCCTCAAACCTCTGGAACCGTTTCGGAATTGGATCACCGTCGTTTCCGAACTGTGCAATCCGCTCGACGGTCACGCGGTCAGCGTCGCTGCGTGGCTGAGCGGTTCTGTCCCGTTCAGAACCATCGCGGAAAATGTGCGTGCGGGAACCACCATCGATCAGGTCATCGCCAATAAGATCGGCCAGGACACGCCATTTCCATCGCTCGAGCTCGCCACCGAGGATTTCACCGGATGGATCGGAGGCTGCGATACCGCATACAGCTGTGCCTACATGAATACGATTTCCTGGAAAACGCCCACGACACCGCTTCCGATGGAAATCAATCCACGGGTGGTCTTCGAACGCATGTTTGGGCGGCCGGGCACACGCGCGCAGCGTTTGGCGCGCATGCAGGAGAATCGCAGCATTCTCGATTCGGTCCGGGAAGACGTGGCCGATCTCGAAAAGAAACTTGGAACAAAGGATCGCGCGCGGTTGAACGATTATCTCGATAACGTCCGCGAAATCGAACAGCGAATCCAAAAGGCGGAGAAGCAGGCGACCACCAGTGTGAACCTGCCGGATGCGCCAATCGGCATTCCCGAGTCGTTCGATGAACACGCGATGTTGATGTATGACCTGATGGCAGTGGCTTACGAAGCAAACATCACGCGTGTCATTACGTACATGAAGTCTCGCGACGCCAGCCAGCGAGTCTATCCAAATATCGGCGTCATGGAACCGCATCATGCCATGTCGCACCACGGAAACAATCCTGAAAAGATCGCCGGGCTCATTAAGTTGAATACGTACCACACCACGCTGTTCGCAAAGTTTCTGGAGCGATTGAAGTCCACGCCAGACGGCGACGGCTCCCTGCTGGATCATTCGTTGATTCTTTATGGTAGCGGCATGAGCGAAAGCGACACCCACTCTCGCTTGAATCTCCCAACACTCCTCGTCGGCGGAGCTGCCGGCCAGATGAAGGGCAATCGTCACATACAGGCTGCAAAGGAAACGCCGATCGCAAACCTGATGATATCGCTTGCCAACAAGTTCGATTGCGATATCGACAAGTTCGGAATCAGCACGGGAACCATGGAGATTTGAAACGAGCATGCGCGCACGACATGTCTTCCTGCTAGGTATTTTAATCTCCGTCACCGTTTCCGCGGCCGTGCCTGTCAGTCTCATCGAGGCTGTCAAGGCCGGCGATGCTCAAGCCGTCCGTGCCATCTTGAAACAGCGCGCTGACGTGAATGCGTCTGAGGCGGACGGCATGACGGCGCTTCACTGGGCCGTCCGCGCCAACGACATGGATACGATGCAACTGCTGCTTCGCTCCGGCGCGAACGCGAAAGCGGCGAACCGTTACGGAGTGACTCCGCTTTCGCTGGCGGCAACAAACGGAAACGCTGCGATGATCGAGGCGCTGATCAAATCCGGAGCGGATCCGAATGCCGCGCTGCCGGAAGGAGAGACAGTCCTGATGACCGCGGCGCTCGTTGCTCGTGGCGCAAACGTCAACGCCAGAGAAAAGTGGCAGGAAGAAACGGCTCTGATGTTTGCCGCTGCGGAAAACAACGCTGCGGCTGTGAAAGTGCTCGTCGAAGCGGGCGCTGACATGAACGTCCACTCCAAAGTGTGGAACTTCCCTGAATACAAGTACGAGACCAACGGCATGGCCGTTTTTCAGCTACCCCGCGGCGGATGGACGGCCCTGATGTATGCAGCGCGCCAGAATGCGATGGATGCTGCTGCGATGCTTGCGGATTTGAAGGCCGATCTCAACGCCACGGATCCGGATGGAACGACCGCCCTGCAACTGGCGATTCTCAACGTCCATTACGATCTTGCCGCATTGCTGCTCAAAAAGGGGGCCGATCCGAACGTTGCGGATAATTCGGGCATGACCGCCTTGTATGCAGCCGCCGATATGCGGTCTCCAGCCGGGATGATGACGCGGCCGAACCCGAA
>QHXA01000326.1:4635-9538 GCA_003222755.1 Acidobacteriota bacterium | reverse complement strand
AACCTGCCGCGTCGCGTTCGCCAATGGCGGCGAGGTCAATCCAGCCGTCATTGTCGATGTCGATCGCGGTGATCCCCCAACCGCGAACCCACTTTGGTTCGGGAATATCAACTCGCTCAAACCGCGTCCCGTCGACGTTCTTCCATAAACTCAGGCCAGGTTGACTCCAATGGGTGAAAGCCAGATCCATGAAGCCGTCTTTGTTGAAGTCGAATGCGACCACGCCCGCAGGCGCCGGCGGGAAGGCGGAGTTCCAAGGTTCGGATTGGCGGAAAGGCCCTTCCCTGGGATTCAAAAGCACCACGGCAGAGCGCTGCCAGCCAGTAAGGATCAGATCGATCGCGCGATCGTTGTTCAGATCCGAGGCGAGCGCGGCGATTCCGGGCGCGTTGCCGGTCAATCCGGCTTGGGTTGTCCAATCTGTGAATGTTCCATTGCCATTGTTGCGCCAGAGCGCATTCGGCGCCGGCGGCGCTGCGAAAGGAAAGTTGAATTCACCGTCCGGTTGAACTGGGAAATCGGTGAAGCGTGAGATATAAAGGTCGAGGTCACCATCATGATCGAAATCCACAAACGTGAGCCCTAGCGGAAGCCCGTCGAAACGAATGCCTGTTGATGCCGTAGCATTGCGGAATCGGCCGCGCCCTTCGTTGTGGTAGATGACAATTCCATTCGATAAGCCGAGAACAATGTCGTCGCGGCCGTCGTTGTCATAGTCGCCCACTGCGCATCCGTGCGCCTCGCCGGCGGAATCGATTCCAGCCTGTGCGGTGACGTCGGAAAACGTACCGCCTCCGGTATTGCGATAGAGAATCGCAGCGCGGGCGCCTCGCTCTGCGGGCAGCAACAGATCGGCACGCCCATCGGCGTCAAAGTCGATAAAGCAGGCGCCGCCTCCGGCCAGCTGAAGGAAACGCTCCGGCGCTCCGGATGACGGTGTTGTGCCAGAGCGCTCACTGCGCAGTGCGCTCGCCGCAAAACGAACGGCGAAATCCGGGGGCGCCGCCTCCATGGCGCCAACAGGCTCGGCCGTCGAATACGGACCCTGCTCACCGTAGGTCAGGCTGATCTGTTTGCCAATCTTCGACGCGGTGAGCTGGTCGAACCGGGCGAGGTGTTGCGAGGCCGCGGCCTGATTTCCGGAAAGCTGGTATGCGCGCGCCAACCCGAATTCAGCCGACACATGCAGTGAATCCAGCGCAAGGCACTTTTCGAAAGCCGCGATCGCTTCGCTGTAACGGCGGGCCTGCATGTGAAGCTGACCGAGAAAGTACAGCGTGTCTGCATCGCTCGGATCCAGCCGTGCGACCTGCTCGAAGGCATCGACAGCCGCGTCGGTTTGCGCAAGCGTTCGATAAGCGATGCCCAGGTTGTACCAGGCCCGCGCGCTTTGCGGTTCGCGCCGGGTTGCATCAAGAAGAACATCCCGCGCCTCGGTAAGCTGCTGGCTGTTCAACAATGCAATGCCTTCGTTTAAGCGCGCTGCAAAAAGAGACGGGTCTGCGGCCGTGGCCCTGCGGAACACCTGAAGCGCTTCGGCCATGCGAGCCTGATTCATGTAGCCGACGCCGAGATTGTTCAGGCGAATCGCCGCAGTCGGCCCGGTGCTACGCTGCGGGAGAGAAAAGACGACAAGAAGTACAAAAGGAAACAAGAGCGACAAAAAGAAATTCTTGTTCTTGTGTCCTGGCTTTGTGCTTTTTGTGGTCCTTTCCCTCATCGCTCAGTTAGGGTTACAACTCCGCCCGACTTCACATTGCTCATCCGGTCCACTGCTCCACTTGGCCAGCGGATCTCGAGCGAGTCCGCCTGCATCCGCGTCCCAAGGCCGAACGTCAGAATGTTTTCGCTCTGAGACAAATAGCTTGAACCGCTACGCAGCATCTGCGTCTGTGTTTCACCGCCGGCCGTGACGCGGACCACGGCTCCGAATCCATTACGGTTCGTCCGCGATCCGACAAGCCGGATTCGAAGGCTGTGGTTCGAAACGCCGTCGTTGCGTAGAAGGACCGCCGGGCCGCCGTTAGTGGTCATCACAACATCGAGATCACCGTCATTATCAAAATCACCATACGCCGCGCCACGGCCCACGCGGGGCTGGTGGAGCGCAGCGCCGAGCGATTGCGTGACGGCCTCGAAGGCGCCTTTACTGGTGTTGCGGAACACGTGCGGGGGCTGCGCGTATTTGATGCGGGACTGGATTCTTTCGATGTCGCTGTCGACGTGTCCATTGGCAACGAAAATGTCGAGCCAGCCGTCCAGATCGTAATCAAAAAAGAAACAGCCGAAGCCGAGTGTAAGCAGAGTGGCGCGTCCGACTGCCGAGCGGGGCGCTTCGTCAACAAACAGGCCGTTGCCTTCATTGTGGTACAGGGCAAGCATTTGATTCGCGAAGTTGGTGATCATTACACTCGGATATCCCGACCGGTCGTAGTCCGCCGCGTCCACGCCCATTCCGGCACGTGCAATCCCCTCTTCGCTGAAGGCGATGCCGGACAGAATGCCGCGTTCAGCAAAGCCGCCCTTTCCGTTGTTGATGTACAGCCGATTGGGCTGTGTGTCGTTGGCGAGAAGGATATCAGGCCAGAGATCTTGATTTGCGTCAAGCACGGCAATGCCCAGCGTTTTGGATGTATTGTCCAGCAGACCGGCTGTCCTTGTTACATCTTCGAATGTCCCGTCGCGACGGTTCCGCCAAAGACGCACGGACGCTCCCTTGTAGGATTCAGGCGTACAGTAGGACTTCCTTGTTCCATCCAGTGTGCAAAACAGATCCGTCTCGGGTGTCCACTGAACATAGTTCCCAACAATCAAATCCAGATTCCCGTCGCGGTCGAAATCCAGCCATGCCGCGCTCGTGCTGAATTCGCTCGGACCGGCGAGGCCCGCCTCTTTGGTGACATCTGCGAAGACGCCTTTGGTGTTGCGGAATAGCCGATTCTGGCCAACAGCGGTGACGAACAGGTCGTCGTCTCCATCGTTGTCGTAATCTCCGACGGCAACTCCGAGCGCGTAGACTTCAACGGCTAGGCCGGCGGCGCGAGTGACGTCGGTGAAGGTCCCGTTGTGGTTGTTGCGAAACAGCTGCAGCGTCGCAGTGCGCCGGTGCTGGCCGGGCCAATCCTTGCCGTTCGTGAAGAACAGGTCCTGCCAGCCGTCTCCGTCGTAATCGATGAATGCAACGCCAGGGCCGAGCGTTTCCGGAAGATACTTTTTGCCGAAGGCACCGGTGTAATGCACAAACGTGAGACCCGCGGATTTGGTGACGTCGGTGAATTGGATGGAAGGTTGGCCGCTTTGAGCGAGTATCGAAATCGCGGACAGAACCAAAGCTGCGATCAGAGACTTCACTTCAACACCGCTGAGGCATGTTCGTGTATCGCCTGCCGTTCGTTATTATCTTCCGGATGGCTGATCCTGTAGGGACCGGTGATCGCCTGCGCAGACTCGTCGGCCTTGAAGCGCAGGTATCGTTTCTCATGCTCCTCTGCGCGATCCTTCTCTCCAAGCCCGTTGTAACAGAGCATCAGATTGTAATGAGCCTGCAGATCCTCCGGGTCGATCTCCAAAACGTTTTGGAGCTCCCGAATCGCTTCCGCGTATTTCTTCTGCAAAAATAAAATCCGGCCGGCATCGTTGCGGACGACCCGGTCCCGAGGATACTGCGCGATCACTTCACGCAGATGCGCGAGCGCATCTTCATATCGTCCTTCCGCTCGAAGAACTCGCGAATAGAAGAAATGCGCGCGCGCCAGGTTAGGGGACAACGCAAGCGCTTTATCCAGTGCAGCTCGTGCTCCGTCGAGGTCGCCTTCTTGCACGCGAGCCCGTCCGATGTTGACGAAGCCGTCGGGATTTTTCGGATCCGCTTCGGTGGCGCGCGTGAATGCTGCGGCGGCGCCTTTCAAGTCGCCCTGCAGGAGCAGGCCAATGCCGTAGTCATTCCAGCGTTCCCAGTCGGAGAAATCCACCTTCGTCAATCCGTGCGCTTTGGTGGATGCCGGCTGATCGACTTTGAGCGTTGCGCTGCTTTCCGCAAGCGTCACGATCGGCAGGTCGGGAATGGACTTGATCTGCCCTGAAACCGTAGAAGTGTCTCCACTGAAGACCCAGCTCCCATTGTCGTAATCCTTCGTCACAGCCGCCGTTCCCGGCGCACGCTCTCCGGCGAACGCAAATTGCGTGTTCCACCACGCGAACTTCCTGTAGTGGAGGCGCGCCTTAAGATTGATGCGGCCAACAGCGTCATTCGGAATAGTCATGCGGTAGTGGACCGTGTCCGCCGCTCCAGGCGGAATGAGCCGGACGTACGCGAGCGAGCGCGTGGCCCACGCATTCCGCTTGCTAATGGGATTGCCATTTCCGTCGAGCTGCAGCGACCGATAGAAGTGGGCGCTCTTTTCGACAGGACCCTTCCCGCCGTTTTCGACCATGCCACTCCAGAAAATCACGCGTCCGCTATCGTCGCTGGCCTGCAGCTCGAGCCAGACGTCGAACGCATCGACAGTGCCTCCGGGGAAGAAATGTCCGACCTTTCGCGTGCGGACGACGACCTCCACCCGATACGTTTCGCCGGGCGTTACGACTGCATCGACGCGATTCAGCGGCCCCATTAGCGGCGCCACCTCTACGTCTCCTGCGGCGGCCTGCAGATCTGCTTCTTCGCCCACCGCGAACGTCGTTGCCAGTTGCGGACCGGACAGAGACGCCGTTGACGATTTCACCTCACGCACCGGTGAAATTCCGAAGATATCGACGCTGACGATGTTGTTCTGAAGGAACTTCACGACGGCGTCCATCTGCTTCGGATCCTTGTTCACCAGAGGAAGCGCCGTATTGGCTCCGGGAAATCGGTGCGAGTGAACCAATCCCTTGACGTTGCCCGCATCGTGGGAATCCAGAA
>QHXA01000326.1:0-4590 GCA_003222755.1 Acidobacteriota bacterium | reverse complement strand
GGCTTCGGCGGGTAATAAAAGGACCGCGCGCCAAAACCAGAGACGCCGCTGGCCTGCCAGTTGTCGTAATCATTGAAACCTCGAATCCAGCGGTAGTTGTTGACGTGCGTGTCCAGGTGCACTTTGTGGCATGTCGAGCAAAAATCCGCGGTCTGGCTTCGTACAAACGGTTTCAAAAACGTGCGGCGGTGCGGTTCCGGGTTCACATGCACCAGAAAATCGTGAACCGCCTGCACGAGCTTATTCGGACTGGCAGCCAGTTCGGCCAGCGCAGGGTACTCGAGCGTGTAATCGCCCTGCCCCATTGTGCTCTTGACGGCAGCGATGGAGTGACACATGACACAACCAAGTCCGGCGTGCGCTTCGGGTTTGTCAATGAGTTCGCGAACCGGAGTATCAAACATTCCGCTGAAGAGCAGCGCAGGATCATGACAGCCGGCGCACCACTTCGACGGCCGAACGCCGACGACATCCTGCATGTACTCGATGCTCTTGCGATACCACTGATTGTTGAATGACGAGAAACGGTGAGCCGAGCTGCTCCACTGTTCGTATATATCGGGATGACAGCGTTGGCACGCCTGCGATTCCATGAAGAACCTCGAAGGAATCTTGCCGCCGTGGCTTGTCTGTGAGGAACTCGGGAAGAATGGGCCATTCACGCCGTCGCCTTCGTATGCCTGTGCTTCCGGGGGCATGTCCGGATTGCGGATGCGATAGGCATCACGCCATCGAAGTTCCCGCAGGCTCCAAGCGGACGCCGATAGCACCAGCACTGCAGTGGACAGAGCGCCGAAGGTGATAAGCGGGCGCCGTCTGCCGGCCGCAAGCAGGAGAACCACGCCAAGAACGGAAATGCCGATATGTGTGTAGAGCAGCCACTCAAACGGGCGAGATGCGCCAGTGAACGCCAGGACGATTCCAAGTGCGGCACCCACGGCCGTTACAATCCAGCCCGGCGATGAAGTCCGAATCAAGACGTGTATCAGCAGCCCGGCAAGGAGAAGACCTGCTGCAAAGTGTCCGAAGACGAGCGCGAGGTACGGAAGCGTTGCGGCCGGGAACGCGTACAGGTACACGGCGGTCAACGCGGTAAAGACAAGAGTGATTACGCGTACTCGCTGCATGCGCCTGTGTAGCATTCACGCAACTCTCCCGGGTAGAGGAGGGCGTAATGCTTGGGTCCCCTGCTCAAGTAAATCCGCCACGGCCAACACACGTTCTTCCTCCCATGGCCGTCCTACAATTTGTACTCCGATCGGTAGGCCCTCATCCGATCGGTCAATTGGAACCACCGCCGCCGGAGTTCCCAGAAGATTGAACCATTGCGAATAACTTGACACGTCGAAGTAGCCCACCCGCTGACCATCAACTATCCATGAACGTTCCCCGTGACGGAAGGCAGGAACTGCGTTGACCGGGCACAGGAGGATCGGGTAGCGGTCCATCTGGTCGAGGAAACGAGCACGCAGGAGATCGCGTTCGAATAGTGTCTGTACGATGCGCTCGGCTGTGAGGGGAGGATCGCCGGCTGCAGCTTCGAAGATCTCTCGGACGAGCGAATACATATCAGACTCTCGGCCTTCATATGCCTGACGCAAAACCAAGGCGGCGCCATCGATAAACAGTACTCGCCACAATTGACGCGCTTCTTCGAGTCCTTCCGGCCTGAACGGCTCAACGGTGAATCCCGCATCGGTAAGAACCCGTGCCGCGAGCTGAATTGCACGGCGTGTTTCCCGCGTTACAGGCACACGGCCATCATCCTCGAAAAAGCCGATTGGCAGCTGTCGGAGCGTTTTTGCGTCGAACGTGCGCGGCGGAACCGGCGCAGCATTGGGATCGCCATTGTCGGGACCGGCAATCGCCTCGAATATCAACTCGAGGTCCCGCACAGTTCGAGCCATGGGTCCAACGACGCCCAGCAAAGCGAATGGCCCAACCGACGGCGGGAAATGGCCCGTTGCTGGAATCCGTCCCGGCGTGGGTTTCAGACCACAGATTCCGCTGAAATGCGCCGGGACACGAATCGATCCGCCTCCATCACTGCCGATTCCTCCCGCAGAGCAACAGGCGGAAATCGCAGCCGCTTCGCCGCCACTGGAACCGCCCGGAGTACGTTCCAGATTCCACGGACTGTTGGTCCGGCCGTAAAGCGCGCTGTGCGTCTCCCACACCATAAGAAATTCCGGAACCGTCGTGTTTCCGAGAACGATCGCGCCAGCACGTTTCAAACGGGAAACCAGTGGCGCATCCAATGACGGAATGTGACCGCGACGAAGCCGTGTTCCGGCTTCGCACAAGAGTCCGGCAACGTCGATCGAACTCTTGATCGTGACGGGAACGCCATGCAGAGGGCCAAGGCGCAGGCCATGGCGGATCGCCTCGTCCGCATCCTTCGCCTGACGGCGCGCGCGGCTTTCATCGATCGATACAAACGCATTGAGCTTCGGATTCCATCGCTCGATCTGTACTAGGTGCGCATCGAGCAATTCGCTTGCGGTGAAACGTCCGTCGCGGATACCTGCGGCCATCTGCCACGCTGGGAGCTGCGCTAGTTCGGCCATGTGTGACGGCATGCTAGCAGAAACCCGCGATAACGGTCTATTACGTCATGACCGCAACCAATCTGAACCACCGTTATGCACGATAGGTAGTTCGGGCCGCTTCACTGTATGGTACAGGTCCGACGGTCGCGCGGATTTGGACCTGTACGTGGCGTTCAACAGTCGGTTTGGAGGAGCCGCCGTCTTCTTCACCCCACACGAAGGTAACTTCCGTGCCGGGTTGGCTGTGTTCGACTTCAACAATGGCCAACGTGAGCATGGCGCCTTCGTTGGCGCTGTAGCCGCACCAGGTCGACACCCCGATGATCTTGCCGTCTTTGAGCACCTTGTCGTAAGGCAAGGTCGAATAAACCGAGGACGGAAAATCAAAATATTTGGTCCTGGGTCCTTTCTGAAACATCGTGCCGATAGCACGCGTTACATCCTCTCCGTTCAGCACCAGCGTGACCTTCTTCCGCCGCGGGCTCGCCGCCATTCTTTCGAGGGCCTCGCGCCCGATGAAATCATGGTCGAATTTGACGACTTGTCCGTAGCCCAGGTCGTAGGGAGTCAGGTAATAATCGCGGATATCATTCGAATAAAAACTGCCGCCCAGCGAGGCCGTAGCCTCATACCCATTTGCGGGCAACCACTGCCTATACGGCTTTATTTGTTCGCCTGTATAGATCGCAGGAAGAGGAGATGGAATCCAGCCCGATTCGAGCGTGTTGCTCGAATACGTTCTAGCGCCGGATAACCGAAGGCCAAACTCCCGGCCCGCTTCAACAACTGCGGCCATGACGCGTTCGCCGTCCTCCCATGGGCCAAACAGCTCAAAGCCCGGTTGCCCGACCATGCCGTGTCGCAACGCAGGAACGTGGCGACCTGCGATATTGAACGCAGTCATGTTGAAAAACTTGACCGCAGGCACGGGCGAGCCCGTCAGCTTTTCGATGATCTTAAGAGCATTTGGGCCCTGTATCTGGTATCGGTAGGTCTTGCGCAAAATTGGGCCTGGTCTGGCGACGGTGCGCTCGTCCCGTTCGAGCCGCACGTTGTAGCGGCCCGTCTCGCAGTGATACTGAACCCAATTGTGGACCGACGGGCGTCCCACTAGGTTGAAGCGGTTCTGTTCGAGATGAAATAGCACAACGTCGCCGATCACATATCCATCGTGATTGCACGCGACAAATTGTTTCGCTTTATGGGGTCCGAAATCCTTAAAACTGTTTACTCCCAGACTGGACAGCACTTTCAGCGCGTCGGGACCTTCCATATGCATATCCGTCATGTGGTAGGACTGATTGAAGAAAATCGCGGTCTCGCGCCATGCACGCTGTTCGTCTCTCCAGTTGGAGTACTCGCTTGGGACCACCGGGTAGATGTACGGTCCGGTTTGCGAATTCCGCAGGAGTGTTACTGGATTTCCGGCCGCCTGCATCACTTCTTCAAGGTTTTTGTAATTCATTCCATTCTCCTTCTCACTGTAGGGGCGGTCTATGACCGCCCACTGGAACGGTGCGTTGCCGGGATGTGACGCTCGACCACAGCTAGCGCCACGAGTACGAGCGACATCATGACGGCCAACAGAACGAATAATCCTGAGCCGGCCGAACTCAAACCCAACGCGAAAGAACCGCCGTAGCTGCTCAACACTCCGCCGATCCGGCCAAATGCGACGGCCGTGCCAACTCCAGTCGCGCGGATCGAGGCCGGATAGACGTGCGCCGCTAACGCGTACATCAGCGTCTGAGTGGCGTTGATCCAGCCGCCGGTCCAGCACAGTAAGCCGAGCACTATCGCCGCCGGTTTTCCGGAGAGAGGCGACGCGGCGATAAAAATTCCGCCGATCACGGCGCCGGCACACATCGCCAGCATCGTAGGCCGTGATCCCAAACGGCGGACGACGAGCGCTGCGAGGATTGCGCCGGCAACTCCTCCAAGATTGAAAGCCAGTAGACCCTCACTAGGAAATCCGCCGCCGAAACCAGCCGCGCTCAACATCGCCGGCAGCCAGTTCACACCGGAATAAGCCGCCAAGAGG